>JAICOU010000060.1 GCA_025930495.1 Nitrososphaeraceae archaeon | reverse complement strand
TCTATTTCATTAGAGATTCCAAGATACGCACTAGATGCAAAAAAACAAGATGAAACAGATGACATATTCATAATAATAATAGATGGAATTGAAGCACCATACCAAGAAACCATAACAGATTCAAACTCAAGAGTAATTACGATCAATTTTGAACAAGGTGATTCAGATATTGAAATAATAGGCACTACCATAATTCCAGAATTTGGCACAATTGCAGTGATGATTTTGGCAATAGGAATTATAACAACAATATTTGTTACAAAAAATAAATTTCAGATGCGTATTTAGGATTTAGTTAAAAGAGTACTTTTCTTTAAATGGTGAGACCGAACGAAGTTCTGCTGTCACTTTTTTTAATATGTTTACTGTTTCGTCTATTTGTTGTTGATTGTTGAATAATCCAAGTGTCAATCTTAACGAACCAGTAATCTGTTCATGTGAGAATCCCATAGCCTGTAAAACATGAGATGCTTTTTGTGTGTGCACTGAACATGCAGAACCAGTTGATGCAGCTATACCATATTCATCTAACTTTATAATCAAATCTTCGCCAGCAACTCCAAGAAAAGTAAAATGAGCGTTATTTGGCAACTTATCTTCTATATGACCATTAAGAATAACGCCTGGGATTTCTCTGAGAATTTTTGCAACTAGATCATCACGGAGTTTTTTCATGTGAGAGATATTGTCAGATAAATTGAGTTTAGCAAGTTCACATGCTTTTCCAAATCCTACAATATTTGCTACATTTTCAGTGCCTGAACGTAAACCGTGTTCTTGACCGCCTCCTAAAATAATTGGATTAATATCAATTCCTTTTCTAATGTATAATGCCCCAATTCCTTTTGGTCCATTAATTTTATGAGATGAGATTGAAAGTAAATCTACACCTAATTTTTTGACATCAATTGGGATTTTTCCTACAGCTTGAACTGCATCTGTATGAAATGGAATATTTTGTTCATTACATAGTTGAGCAATTTGAGCAATAGGCTCTATTGTTCCCATTTCATTATTTCCAAACATAATTGAAACAAGACAAGTGTTATCAGAGAGAGTTTTTTTCAGAACAGATAGATTCACTACCCCATGATTATCAACAGGCAAATAGATTACATCAAACCCATCTTTGGCTAATTTTTTACATGGTTCAAGTATGGCATCATGTTCAATAGATGAAGTGATTATTTGGGAATGGGGGTTTTTCTCTGCAATTCCATAAAGTGCAGTGTTATTGGATTCAGTTCCACCAGATGTAAGTAAAATTTCAGAAGAATCTGCATTAATCAGCATAGCAATTTGTTTTCTAGCTTTTTCTATAGCTTTATTGGCCAATCTACCGTAACGATGTATGGAGGAGGGGTTGCCATATTGTTCTTTAAGATAGGGCAGCATTGCCTCTAAGACATCTTCATGAATTTGTGTGGACGCTGCATTATCAAGATAGATCAATCGGTAATCACGTTAATTTTTCCTGGTCTATACCCATCTGGATCGATTTTAACTGATGAAAATCCAATTAATTTTAATTTGCCAGTTATTTCATCTAAAATACCATCTTCAAAAACAGAAATTTTATCTTTATCCACTTCAATTTTAGCAATTCCATTAAGATCTCTAACTCTAACTTGTTTTAAATTTGTAATTTGTTTAACAATTGTTTCTCCCAATTCTATTCGAGTTAGTTTTTCAGTTGTAACTCTTTGCCCCCAAGGAATACGTGATGCTAGACAAGAGTTAGATGGTTTATCATATACAGATAGTCCTACAAGTTTTGCAGTTTTTCTAATTTCGTTTTTTGTAAAATTAGTTTCTACTAGTGGACTTTTAATACCATTTCTTTTTAATGCTTCAATCCCAGGTCTATAATCACCTAAATCATCCAAATTAGTCCCATCGACAATAAATTCAACATCATGTTCTTTTGCCAGAGTAATCAAATGATCACCTAATTCCATTCTACAATGAAAACAACGATCAGATGCATTCTTGACAAATTCTTCATTTTGAAGCTCGTCATAATCTAAAAGAATGTGTTTTATTCCTATCTCTGAACAAATTTGTTTGGCTGTTTCAAGTTCCTCTTTTGATAAAGTTTTGTAGTCGGCAGTAACTGCTATTGCAGAATATCCTAATTTTTGAAATGCAGCATATGCTACAAGTGCACTATCTACTCCACCAGAAAGAGCAACTATCACCTTGGTTTTGTTTCCAAACCAATCAATAAGATTATCAAGTTTAGTCATAATCAACACCTAACTGCATAATTTCTTTTCTAATCAATGATTCTGCTTCCTTTATTGATTTGTTTAATGTATTTGCGATTGATTTCAAGTCATCAAATTCGATTTTAAAGTTATTTTTTCCTTTGAAGGATGAAACTTTGTATTTTACTACAAATTCTTTTCCATCAAGAATTAATTTAACGTCATGAGTTGTTCTTGGAACAATGAAACGGTTTGATGTAGTTACACGAATTCCCAAAGTTCCAGTTTCAATTACCAAGATATCCATAATTTCATGTATAGAAGCATCATCACAAATTACAGATATGAGATTTGTGGGTCTTCCTTTTTTTGTAATGCCATGGTAAATAGAAACATCTTTGGCGCCATTATTCATAATTTTTTCAATTAGATTGCCCATGATTTCCCCAGATACATCATCAACATTTGTTTCTAGAATTTTAACAGAGTCTAATTGAAAATTATTTTTTTGTGTTCCTTTTACAATCTTTAACACATTTGAAAATTCTGCAAAGTCTTTTTTTCCTGCGCCATAACCAATAGATGTTATCTGCATTGACGGATAATAATCCATTGAGGTTTTTGAGAGGTTTACAAGAATACTAGCACCTGTAGGAGTAGTCAATTCATCTTTTACTTGACCGCCGTGAATCGATAATCTAGAATTTTTTAAGATTTCAAGAATGGCACTTGCTGGATTAGACATAGTGCCATGGGAAAAGGTCACGTTTCCTCCGCCTACAGCGATAGGCATACAAATAATTTCTTCATCAAACATACCTAGATCATCTATTGCGATTGCAATTCCAACAATATCTATCAAAGTATCAATACTAGATGCTTCGTGAAAATGAACTGAATCTACAGAGATACCATGAATTTTGGATTCAGAAGAAATTAGTGTATCAATACAAGATTCTGCAAAAATTTTTGCTCTATTAGAAAGACCAATCTCTTTTGTTGAATCCGTAATTGCTTTTTTTATTTCAATTCCCTTTCGTTCATGAACATTTTCGTCAATTTCTAAAAAGAGTGCAGTTGCTTCTATACCATGTTTCTCGATTTTTCTAAAATCAATTTGTTTAATGATAGAATTTGGTAGAAATTTTTCAGATAGTTTAATACCATTAAGAATTTTGACTTTATTTGCACCTAAATCCACCAGAGAGCAAAGAAGCATATCACCAGATATGCCTGCAATTTGAGGATCTATAACAACAACCATAGATTAAAAATTACTAAAAATGCATATAAATTCTATCTAAATAGATAAAAAACTTCATTAGATTTAATTATTGAAAATCAGCAGCTCAATTTATGATTACAATAATAGGTTCAGGAAAAGTTGGTGGAGATGCAGCTTTATTCTCAGCATTAAAGCGATTAGATGATCAGATATTATTACTTGATGTTGCAGAGGGGTTACCACAAGGTGAAGCAATGGATATCAATCATATGTTATCAGAACAAGGAATTGATGTAGAAATAAAGGGTTCAAATAATTTTGCAGATATGAAAGATTCCAACATAGTAGTAGTAGTAGCAGGCTCTGGAAGAAAACCAGGAATGACAAGAATGGATCTTTTAAAAATTAATGCAACTGTTGTTAAAAGCGTTGTAGAAAATATCAAAAAATACGCCAATGATTCTATTATAATTCCGGTGACAAATCCGCTTGATCCAATGGCATATGTTACTTACAAGGTTTCAGGATTTGATAGAAGCAGAGTATTTGGGATGGGTGGAATGTTAGATTTATCCAGATTCAGGCAATTTATTCATGAAGCTACTGGGCATTCTCGTGATTCCATTAGAGCACTTGTAATTGGAGAACATGGAGAAAACATGTTACCGCTACCAAGATTCTCCTCAGTTTCAGGAATTCCACTTTCTTCACTTCTTCCAAAACAAAAATTAGATGAACTTGTTCAAAACACAAAACAAATTGCAGCAAAAGTTATTGAATTAAAAGGTGCAACAGTACATGCACCAGGAAATGCAATTTCTGCAATGATTGAATCGGTGGTAAGAAATAGAAAACAAGTGATACCTGTTGCAACATATCTTGATGGAGAATACGGTCATTCAGATGTAACAATAGGAGTTCCAGCAGTAATTGGAAAGAATGGTGTTGAAAAAATAATTGAGTTAGAACTAAATGCTGAGGAAAGACAAGTATTTGATACCGGAGTACAAAGTGTAAAGAGTGCAATTTCAGGTATACAAATCTAAGAGTTTTTTTATTCAAATAAAGATGAAACAACATTGGAAATTCATGAAATTTTAGAGTCTCTGGAAAAAGGAAAAATTTCCGTAAATAATGCAAAAAAGTTATTATCACTATATTCAATTGAAAAAATAGAAGGCATTGCCAAAATCGACATAAATAGAAGAAAAAGAAGAGGCATACCAGAAGTAGTTTTTGCAGAGACTAAAAAATTAGATGAAATTAAAAAAATAATTAAAAAAACACTAGAGAAAACAAACTCAGTTGTTGTTTCAAGAATTAATAAGGATGATTATGCAAAAATTTTATCGTTTGCAAAAAAATTAAAAGTAAAAGTCAAAACTGGAAAAAATTCATCATCAATATTGTTTTTTAAAAACCCAATAAAATTTGATGGTGGAAAAATAGGCATACTTACAGCTGGAACATCAGACATAGGAGTTGCTGAAGAATCTAGGTTGATGTGTGAGGCGATGAATTGTAAATGCATTACAAGCTACGATGTAGGAGTGGCAGGAATTCAGAGAATATTTCCAGTTTTAAAAGAGATGATAAAAGAAGAAGTAGATTGCATAATTGTGGCTGCTGGAATGGAAGGTGCACTAGCAACTCTAGTTTCATCAATGGTGGATATTCCAGTAATTGGGATACCTACATCTGCAGGATATGGTTACGGTGGAAAAGGGATAGCAGCTCTTGCATCAATGCTACAAAGTTGCTCATTAGGATTATCAATAGTCAACATAGACAATGGAATTGCAGCTGGTGCGATAGCAGCAAATATTGCAAATAGAGCAGTACGAAAAAACAGAACAAAATAACACTAGTAATTTAGAAATTTTAAAAAATTATGCAGTCAAGTAACCTCGTAAATCATATATACCATACAAGAACGAATCTTGTTAATATTGGCTGGTAAACGAATTGTCCTTACTGCTGATCGTAGTTTAATGACAAATTATAGAGGAAATTTTTTGTACGGATTTATTGCATGTGGACCATATGAAGTACTTCCAGAATGGGTTTTTGATAAAGTTTTCTGCCCACCTGTTGAAACAGATCCAATCACAGGAGAATCAAAAGTTGCTCAAGTGGGATTAAGAAGGGTGGAGAGTGCATTATTACAAGGATACAAACGTAACGAAGTCTTTATTGCAAATCCTGAGATGTTAGAAAAATCAATTGGTCCAGATACCAAGGTAGTTGGCATCAATGTGATGGATCCTCTTGGAATGGCACCAGTTACAACAACTATGTCACCTGAAAAACTATCATATGTTGCAATGAAATTCAAAAAAATGTGTGCCAACATTATTCAACTAAAAAAGAAATATGATTTTCACGTAGTAGTTGGAGGAAATGGTGCATGGGAACTAGCAAAATCAGACAGAATGCAAATTCATGGAATTGATACAGTTGTAGTTGGAGAAGCAGATGAATTGGCATTAGACTTATTTCATGATTTAGAAAAAGGAGATGCGCCAGAATTAATGCATTGTTTTGTAAAGAACATACAAAATATTCCAGTTATTGAAGGACCTACAATAAATTCCCTCATTGAAGCAATGAGAGGATGTGGCAGAGGGTGTGATTTTTGTGATGTAAATAAGAGATCAAAGAAAGATTTACCATTAGAAAGACTACAGTATGAAGCAAAGATTAACCTAGATTATGGATTTGACTCTATCTGGTTGCATTCTGATGAGATGCTACTTTATGGATGTGATAATAGAGATTTCATTCCAAATAGAGATGCAATTACAGAACTTTGGAAAGGTCTTAAAGGGTTAGGAGCCAATTTTATCGGAACAACACACATGACTTTTTCAGCAGTTGCAGCAGATCCAGAATTAATGCGACAAATTTCTACGATTAACAAACAAGATGAAACAGGTAGATGGCTTGCAACAAATTTGGGAATTGAAACAGTTGCACCAAATATGGTAAAAAAACATCTAGGTGTAAAAACAAGACCATTTGCACCTGAAGAATGGGGTAGTGTAGTAAGAGAAGGAGCAAAAATTTTAAATGAAAATCATTGGTTCCCAGCTGCAACAATCATCATAGGTTGGCCAGATGAGACTCCAGATGATGTTCAATACACAATTGATATGATGAGTGACTTTAGAGAAATGAATTTTAGAGGACTAGTTGCACCATTACTTTACCAAGACTTTAGTGAAAAGAATTCCATGCATTTTGGAAACTTGAATGAGGCACAGTTTACGTTATTTTGGAAATGTTGGGAAAATAATCTTCGGGTTATCAACGACATAATTCCAATTATTCTCAGAAATAAAACATATGGTCCACCAATGAAAGTATTCATGTATGGAATTCTAAAAGCGGGCACATGGGCAATTATGAGATATCTGAGAGGATTATGCAAAGATCTATTCAATGGACGAACACCAGATGAAATTATCGACAAATATGCTAGAAGTAGATCAGTGTCTGCACCTAAGATTCAAACAAAGAAATTATAGATTTTTAATAGCTTCATCAGCTATGGTGTTTCTTTTTGGTGTTAAAGAAACAAAGTAATTTTTGTCTGCTCGTTCAATAGTATCAACTTTCTTGAAAGACTTTGAATTTACATCGAATTCATAAATTCCTGATTCAAGTGTACCTTTAGCATAAATCATAAGATATGTATCTCCGGTTGTGGGACTGAGTGGAATAAATGCCATAATGTAACCTTTGTATGAATTAATAGGCATTGTATTTTTCATGGGTGGAGCTGCAGATGCCATATACAAGAAGAGATCTTC
>JAICOU010000043.1 GCA_025930495.1 Nitrososphaeraceae archaeon | reverse complement strand
GAATTTCAAGAGGTTCTGGTTGGCCAGAACATGAAGTTAAGGAACTGCTCAAAAATTATAAAAATTCAAAAAACATGATGAAGGCATCAAAAGGAAGACAAATGCAAGGTGCACTTCGTCGTATGGGCTTTGGTTAGAATTACCATCCATTTGTTAAAAATTAAAAACTAACATGACTACCATCAAAGAAATTATTCCTATCGCAAATCAAATCATAAAAGATTATCCTTTATGTGATAGCTGTTTAGGTAGGCTTTTTTCTAAACAACTAAACCTCGCATCAAATAAATTACTAGGAAAAAAATTAAAAATGTCTGCAAGAAAATCATCTAAAAAATGTTTTATTTGTAATAATCTTTTAGATAATCTTGCACCATATCTGAAATTAATGCTTGATACTTCTTCTAAATATGATTTTTCATCTATGGTTGTTGGGGCTTTAATTAAACCATCCATAATAGATCGAGATGATTATATAAGATCAAAATACAAACTGCGAGGAATTGATAGTGTTAAAACTGCTATCACCAAAGAACTTGGAAAGCAATTCACTAAAAAAATAAAGAAAACAATTGATTTTCTAAACCCCGATCTTACTTTTACAATTAACTTTAAGGATGAATCGTGTCAACTACGTTCAAAACCAATTTTATTACATGGCAGATACACTAAATCCGAGAGAGGACTATCTCAAAAACAAAAACCATGTGTTAATTGTTCTGGAAAAGGTTGTCGAAGTTGTAATTTTCATGGTATCTCTGAGTATGATAGCGTTGAAGGTAAGATCTCTGAATTTCTCTTTAACACCTTTGGAGGAACAACTGCAAAATTTACTTGGGTTGGTGGTGAAGATAAATCTAGTTTGGTTTTAGGCTCGGGGAGACCATTTTTTGTCAAAATTCAAAATCCTTTCAAAAGAAATTCCTCGCTGCCCAGAAAAATATCCTCTGATTCTATTGTTATACATAATTGTAAAATAATCTCTGACCCTCCAAAAACACCCATTAAATTTAATTCTTTAATAGAATTGAAAATTTCTACAGAAAATGAAATTCAATCTACTGCTTTGAAGAAAATGCGGATTCTTCTTAGTGCGCCTGTAGTAGTTTATGAAAAATCTGGAAAACGATCTGAAAAATATATCTCTGATTTAAAATATAAAAAAACTTCAAAAAATTGTTTTACTTTATTTATCAAAGCAGAGGGTGGATTACCTGTAAAACGATTTGTAGATGGTGATGATGTAACCCCTGGAATCCGTCAAATTATTAATGATAAATGCACGTGCAATACATTTGATTTTCTTGAAATTGACCTCAAATGATAACAATTAACTAATGCCTGATTTTTTACATAAATATGCCAATACGAAAAAGAGGTAAACATAAGCGACACGCGGATCAAAGAGCTGATCGACGTAGGAAAAAGACCGCAAAATCAGGAAAACCAAAATCCCGATAGAATCAACCTTTTTACATTCAAATTTCTCGAGAGGTTATAATGGATCCATTAATACGAATGAGAGAGGCACATCTTAAGGGATTAATTCCTGACGATGTCTATGATCTAGTTGTAAAACGTTTTCCTATAACTGTGGATGGTATTAACAGAATTGAAAAAGCCTCTGGAATACGTTATCCCACAGCTTACGTAGAACCCTCAATTGTTATTTCATCTCCTAATCCCAACTCCTATGAATTTGGAATATTATTTGCTCGTACTATCCCGATATTTTTTGATGAAAAATTTCATGTTGTAATTCAAATTTCTGCACCACTAGTTGCGTATGGTCTTAAAGGTACAATTCATGCAATTTTAGCACACGAGTTTTTACATTTTCTAGAATTGATTCGAAAAATATCAAAAATGGATTTACTCTCCGATGAAATTACTGGAAATCTATTTGAAAGTGTATATGCGGATGAAACAAGATTGTTTGAACCAAAGGCTGTATTCAAAGACAGAACTTTGTTAGATCATATCACAAAACGATTCCCCGCAGGTTTTAGAGATCATAAATTAGAAGACAAAGTAATTAAATTTTGGTTAGAGAAAAATCTTCCAAAAATAAACATCTCCCTTGATGCTAATACCGTCAAATTATCTGCCGAATCCTTATCTAAAATAAAACTAGATCCTGCATTTTTACATAAAATAGACCAACTAGAACAAAAAAGTGCTAAAATTATTAATAAAAAACTTTACTGATTAAATTCTGTTAATCCACACTTTCCGCAAGTGTTTCTATCTTTATGTTTGGACATGAAAACTCCTTTTCCACATCTAGAACAGTTTTTTCTACCTCTTGATAATTTGTCTCCGTCAATTTTAAAATATTTATAAACATTTGGGCTAGAACCTTTTTTTCCAGCTGATGCTTTTTTTGCTGCCATTATTCAGATTTCTCCGCTTCTGGTGCAGCTGCAGTATTTGCTTCAGCTAGTTTGGCTTTTGCTTTTTCCAATCTTTCAAATATTACTGGATTGATGTGTTTTTTTGCAAGCACTTCATCATCATAAACATAAAATGTTCCTGTAACAAGTGGTTTACCTACCTGTGTTTGTAATCTCATGGGAATTACAACTTTTCCTGATAGTTTGAATTCTTTTGTAATCATATCTACTGCTTCGAGTTTTTTGAGTTTTCCGCCCAATCCTGTAAAATTACAGATCAGCTCTCTTCTTGATAAGAAGGTGTTATTTACGTCATTTATCGTCTGAATAATAGACATGTACCCAAAATCCTTAAGATATTTCATATAAACCTTGATTGAAATTAGAGAACAAATTTATGAAATTTCAGTTAAATCATCATATGGAACGATACATGATTCATTTAAAAAATAATGGATACCACCCAACACATTCATCTGATCTTGTTCATAGAGCAAGAGAACTTTGTTCAGACATGCATGCATCCATAAGAGTTGCTCGAGTAGCCAGCAAATTTCTAGAATTTGATGTCTCAATTAACCCCGCAGATTTGGATCTGTTAATTGAAAAATTAAGTCCAATTGGTGAATTAGATAATACCAGACATGTGGTTGAAGAAAAAATTGAAAAAGAAGAGGGACTCAAAGACGGTGTTTTTTATTTTAATAATGAAAGATTTTGGGAGAGCCATGAATCTTTGGAAGGCGTTTGGAAAAAATGTTATGGTAAAGAAAAAGAACTCGTGCAAGGAATTATTCTTCTTGCTGTTGCTTTTGCTCATAGACAAAAAGATGAGGGTAGTATAGGTATTGGTATGTTAGGGCGTGCATTAGAAAAATTAGGTGACTCTCCTGCTGTGTATGGTAATATCGATGTTGATAGGATTCGAAATAAAATAAAAGAAATGCAAACAACTAAAGACTTGGCTATATTTGAGATTTAATTAAATTAAGAGATGTTGTTACTACATCTGCTCCTTGGATGAGACCTATGCTTCCTTTCTTAGCTTGATTCTCAGTCATTCTAGTGGTTCCATCATTTTTGATAAAATTTCCTGACACTAAAATTGGTACAGGATCATCGCTATGACCTTTGTTGATACACGGAGTTGAATGATCTGCAGAAATAACTATTGCTACTTTATTAGAATCAATATTTGCAAGTAATGTTTTGAAAAATCGTTGATCAATCTCTTCTATATTTTTCATTTTTCCAATCGCATCCCCATCATGACCAAATTCATCTGGGCCTTTTAGGTGAACATAAATTGCATTTTGAGTTTCCATTGCTTTTGCAGCTACTTTGGCTTTCTCCTCATAATCAGTTAATCCACCTGCTTCAAATGCTTTCATTTTCAATACTTCTGAAATTCCAAGTTCTACTGGCATGTCTACAATACATGAAAAGTTCATGGAATACATTTCATTGATAGGTTTCACATCTGGATATTTGTTTCCTGCATCTCTTAGTAAAATACAACTCAAACCTTTCTTTTTTTCATCATTTCTTTTTTTATTGATTGGACTTTCTTTCATAATTTTTAGTGATTGCTCTGTAAATTCATTAACTAATTTTGCTGTTTTCTTGGCACTTTCTGTCTCATCAAGAGGAAAACATTTTTCAATTCGTAAAAAATCTCCTACTGCCTTTGCTATACCCATGCCGTCTACTCTAGCATATGCCGGATCTGTATTGGTGATTTGTGATGACAGTTTTTCACCATCTGTTCTAATTCTTACTGTGACTCTATGTCCTATGGTGGGTGCTATCACTACTGATGTATTTGGATATGAAAATTTAATTTTATTTTCAATTTCTTTTGCAATTCCATCTGCATCATTTTTTTCTATGCGTCTGCCTGCTCTCCTATCAATGATTATTCCTTCATCATTTAGTGTAGCATAATTTCCTCTTAATGCCAAGTCTCCATCTTTAAAGTCAATTCCAACTCCTATTGCTTCTATGACTCCTCGACCTGCATAATCTACATGGTGAAATCTATATCCTAACATATTGAAAACTGCAATATCTGATTCTGGAGCAATCCCTTCTCCTACTGAAATCACTTCTCCAATTACTCCATTTCGTGCTAATTTGTCAAGAGTTGGTGTATTGGCAGCCTCAAGTGGTGTTTTACCACCTAAATCCGGATGTGGAAGATCCCCTACTCCATCTAAAAGAACATAGATCATATGAATATCCGAATTGTTAACACTGTTCATATTTCCCAGCTTTTTACTGCTCTCCTTTAAAGCTTGCATCAAAATATGCGATCAAAATAAAATTATTATTTGTAACTTGGAAAATTCTATGGTTATTTTTACTAAATATTTATTTTTAATGATTGTTGTATTTTATTAAAATAAAATTTTATTCTAGTTCTATTTTTCTTTTTCAGTGTATTGGAAAACGTTTTAACATACTTAAACTTCAGGTATGAATTATGGGGGACATGCGCAAAGATTATGTTTCTGAGCGTTTTATGATTGTCTCTAAAAAAGATGACAAAGTTATTGATCCAAAAAAATCCCCCTTTGCTCCTGGAAATGAATCCATGACAAATCCATCTGTTCTTTCACTGGTTGCAAAAGATGGCATGTTACAACGTCTTCAAGATAGTGAAGATGAATATGTTGAAGGTTGGTCGATTAGAGTTTTTGAAAATAAAAATCCTATAGTCTCAATTGATACTGAAAACTCTTACAGCGATAGGCCTCATTACAGTGAGCCAGCTTATGGTTACCATTACATTGTCGTTGCTTCTCCTAAAGAAAAAGACACTCTAGCTACCATCGATGCTGAGCAATGGTCAAACATACTTGTAGTTGTTCAAGATAGATTGCGATGGCTCTATACTCAAAAGGGCGTAACATATGTTTCAATTTATGCTGATCAGGGCGAATCTGCTGGCAGTCAAAACCCGCACCCTCACTTGAATGTCTTAACATTTTCAACTATTCCACCAGTTATTGAAGGAGAGGCTGAGGCATCTTACAAAATTCTTAATGAAAAAGGTGTATGTCCAATGTGTCAAACTGTTAATGAGGAAATGGGCGGTCCTAGGCAAGTTCTTCAAACTGAAGGATTCATTGCATTTTGTCCTTGGGCACCGTCATATCCATATGAGTTTTGTATCTCTCCAAAAAAACACACAACTAGTTTTTCTAAAATCACTCAAAAAGAAATCAATGATTTATCACTTATTTTACGAGCTACACTTGGTGGACTGTCAAAAACAGTCAAAGACGTTTCATACAATATGGTATTTCATTTATCCCCTGAAAAGAAAAATAGCAGACAAATTCATTGGCATATTGAGATTTATCCAATAACTAAACCTTGGTCCGGTCTTGAACGCGGTTATGGTATTTTCCTTAACGATTTATCTCCAGAACAGGCTGCAGAAAAACTTGGTGCATCTTGCAGAAAAGAATTAGCCAATTTGGTTGGCATTGTTTGAATAGTTTAATTATCAACTAGATTTTGCTAGTATCATGTCACTAGAAAAATGGGCCGCAATTGCAAGTGTTGGATTGTTTGCAATGTTTGTTGGAGAAATAATTTCAATTTATCATTTTATGATTGATATTCCTGCTAATTTTGAATTTGGTGTCGAATTTGAACCAAGTCCAAAAATTCTTCAATTCATTTCTATTGGAGTAGCCCCTGCATCTATTCTAGCTGGGCTTTCGTTTATCCTATCACGACGTTATGGCTCTAAACAAATTGGTGCTATGATACTAGGTGGTGGAATAATTTTGTTAATTGGAATGGCATACTGTTACACTCTTTTAGATAAACTCGTTGATTCCTATGTGGTAGACTCTGTAGTTATTACTCCTCCACTTTTCATGGGTATCTCTATTCCTGTGATGGTAGTTGGAATTATTTTAATAAAAACAAACAAGAAACGCCCAAAAAAAGAATATTTTTAGACATGATCAAATCTTAATGCATTTGCATTATGTTTGAAGCCTAATTTCTCATAAAATGGCTTTACCTCATCTGTACAATCCAAAATAGTCTTGTAACATCCTTGGTCTTTTGCATACCTTAAAAGATACATGACAATTTTTTCTCCTATCCCTTTTCTTTGATAATCTTTGTTTACGACAACATCTTCTATGTGGCCAACTTTGCCTCCATTATGAATAAACTTGGTTTCTATTAGAAGTGTGGTCGAACCCACTATCTTACCTTCTATTACTGCCACCGCAACAATGTGATCTGGGTTTGAATTTATTTTATCAAATATTTTTTCTGCAGTTTTCTTATCTATGTTACTTGCTTGACGAAGTGAATCCAATGTATGTAAAAACCCATTATGTAGATCTTCTTTTTGTAATTTTCTAATTGTTATGTTACTCATTTTTTCTTATCATATGTTTCCTAGTTTTTGAAGATACTCTTGATTTGCCTTTTTATATGATGCTTTGTTTCCAATATCCAGAAATCCTTTTTTGGAAACAATACTGCTAACTAATTTCTTTCTAGTCATCGCTTTTTTAATCACATCGTCCATTCCATACGGTATATTTTTTGGAATCATATTCATTATTTCTGGCTCCATTACATAGCAACCCATATTGATATTTGCCTTAATTTCTGGTTTTTCATTCCAAGCAACTACCTTATCTGTTTTAGTGGTTTCGATAACTCCGTATGGTAAATTTGTTTTATATTCATACAAACTCATTGTAACAAATGATTTTTTCTTTTTATGTTGATTTATCATATTTCGCAAATTAAAATCAAATATGGAATCCCCATACATACAAACAAAAGTATCGTCGATGAATTTCTCTGCTGTTTTAAGTTGACCAGCTGTAGCTAATGGTCTGTTGGAAACTGCATACTCTATACTCACTCCAAATCTCTTGCCGTCTTCAAAATAATCTTCAATTGTTTTCCTTAGATAACTGACACATAGTACAACTGATTTTATGCCATTTTTCCTTGTCCAATCAATCAGATGCTCCAAAATTGGTTTCTCTCCTAGTGGTAACATTGGCTTTGGAAGAAATGTTGTATATGGCTGCAATCTTGTTCCCAGACCACCTGCTAAAATTACTGCTTTCACGAGTTTCTATTTGAGATATGACTATTTATGTTCAAGTATGGATTTCTATTATACTTTAAAATTAACTAAATAGTTTTGAAATTTTTTCAATAATTAATGCTGGTGTTTTGGCAAAAATTATTATCATTGGTTCTTTTCCAAAATCTCCTTTGTGATAAATAACGTCTGGTGGTTCTTCTGAATTTTTTATTGCATATTTTACTCCCCATACAATGGAAGATCCCTCTTTGGTTTTCACATTTTTGGGTTCTTCATTTCGATCGTAACTAGAAATAAGCAATTTCTTTTTTCTTAATTTTGAAATAGTTTCTTTATTGTATTTTAGATTAATTGCCGAACGTACATCAGGAAATTTTTCATTCATTGTAATTAATGCCGTTGCGACATGTTTTGATCCGCCATATGACAAATCTCCTGCAACTGTGACTGTATTTCCAGTTTTTACTATTCTGCCTGAAACACCTAAAATGTCTTTAATTGACTTTGGATTTTTTTTTGAAAAGACAAAATTTGTTTGACATTCAGGAATGATTTTGTAAATATTTTTGATTTCTACAAACTTGTTAATTGCATGGATCAGTTCTGTATGCATCACATCTTTGTTTTTCATCTGCGTGATGTCTATCCCATATCCTATTTTCTTGGCATTTTTAATTGAATTGTATGTGAATTGTTTTGAAAATTTGACTGCTTCTTTTAGTGAGGTTCCATTTGCCAGCGAAAATAACAACGATGATGAGTAATTACATCCACTCCCATGATTGATTTTTGGAATTTTTTTACCTGATATTGTGTAATCTCTTTTTCTCTCTAATATGAAATCTGAAATTTGTCCATTTTTTGTCTCTAATCCTGTAATTACAATATTTTTTGCACCCATATCTTGAATTTTTTTAGCTGCTTTTTGAAGTGATTTTTTTGAATCAATTTTGATTTCTGATAAATATTCTGCTTCAAATTTATTTGGTGTAATTACCGTGGCCAATGGAATTAGAAATTTTTTAAAATCTTTGATGGCTATTTTTTCAATAAGTAAGCCTCCTGTTGTGGATTTTATTATTGGGTCCAATATGATTGGGATTTTTATATTTTTTAATTCTCTGTAGATTGTTTTTATTATTTCTGAATTGTACACCATTCCAATTTTAATCCCATCAATTTTAAAATCTGAAATTACTGAGTCAAGTTGATTTTTCAATATTTTTTGTGACACTGGTTCAATCATCCCAAAACTAGAAGTGTTTTGACCCGTTATCGCAGTGATCACTGTTAATCCATGTGCATTTAATGAATCAAATGTTTTGACATCGCTTTGTATGCCTGCCCCTGATGATGGATCAGAGCCTCCTATAGAAAGTAAATTCATACTATATTTTCAAAACTAGTCCTAATCTATTTTTCCTTTTCATTGTAATTTTTGTTTTTTCTGTCTTCATGTATCTCTAAAACTGTTTTTTTGATTTGATTTATTTTGTGATCATAATAGAGCATTTATAGATCTGAAATCATTTTTATTTATTAATTTGAATAAAAAGAAAATTCCTCTGGTAAATGATATTCCTGATGAACTATTATGTACTGCATGTTTGTTGCCTATGCAATATCAAAAGAAAATCAATAACGCTTTTCTTTGGCAATGCTTCAAATGTGGTAAAAAATACTTTGTCTCTGACTCTTCTGTTAATTACAGCATTACTGAAACTTGGAGCTCATCTAAATAGAAAATACACATTACATAGAATCTTAAAGAAAATCAGATCTCAGAAAACATCCATCTCTAGTTTTATCTTTGATAGAATTATTTCAAAGATAGGTAAAATCAACAAATTCTTCCTAATTTTGAGCGTATATTTATGATGTTTCTGTGTTTTTCATGATTGTTTAAATCAGGTAAAAACATAGATTATTTCATGGGTACTCAAATGAGTGCAGCACGAAGAGGTGTTGCTACTGAGGAAATGAAACAAGTGGCAAAAGATGAAGATGTCACATTAGAATGGTTAATTCCTAAAAT
>JAICOU010000115.1 GCA_025930495.1 Nitrososphaeraceae archaeon | reverse complement strand
TTTTGTATTCCTCTCTTTGCTCAGGTGTCATTGCACACCATTCAGAGACTTTGGCTAATTTTTCAGAATCTGTAATTTCTGCAGCAAGTTCATCGACAGTCATTTGGCAATATCTTTGATATTCTGCTTTATGATCACGGATTTCTTCGTGTCTTTTTTGCATCTCATCTACTAACATTTGGTGTTCAGCAATGTAAGCATCTCTTCCAGATTCATCTAATGCACAATATGCATCCATTTCAGATTTTAGATCTGCTTTATCATGTTCTGCCAAGAATGTTTCCTTGTCAACATCAGACAGTGTACAGTATCTTTCTAGCTTGTCTGCCATGTTATCATCGGATTTTTCTTCGATAGTTTCTTCGATGAAAGCTTCAATAGCAATTTCACGCTCATCTTCACTTTGCTCACAAATGCTTGCTAGTCTATCTTTGAATTGGGCAATTCTTGGATGATCCAAAAAGAACTGCTCTTTTTCAGTATCAGTCATATTGCAAAAGTTATCTAGTCTATCTTTGAGGTCATCTTGTTTTTCATCTGATTCAGCATATGCTGCATTACCAGCAGCAACGCCAGTAATCATAACCAGTGAAAAAACAATACTTAGAAGTTGTGTCTTTTTCATTATCATGTTTTGATGAGTTAGCCATATAAAGAATAACGGATCAATAAACAGAAACTGCTATTAGCAAGAAATAGTTAGTGACTAGTTTTTGTTTAGACCTAGAATAATGATAAAAACTAATCAGAAAAACAATTCATGAAGATCTAATGCATATACAATAGAACAACTATCCAACATATTCCTATTGATGTCATAGTGTCATTCTATGATGGCAGAAAGAAAAGTGAAGTAATATGTGAAAAATGCACTAACAACAATACCGCCAAATATTAATTACAAATATTCGCAAAACTTAAGTGGAAATAGAATTTCTTAAGTTCATGGAGTATGAACAATTATGTAATAATATTTTTAACATTGACAAACAAATTAGATTTGCTGCAGTTTATAACTCAAAGATAGAAAAAGTGGCAGGAGGAATAAGAAAAGGAGTTAAAACTCTCATCCCAGAATTAATAACAGAATTGTCTATTGAACAGTCTTTTATCAGATGGCGTACACGAGTTTTAATGGAAGAGTGGATTGGATCGCCAAAATATGCGTTAGCCGAATATGAAAAAATAAAGCGATTTACATTTTATTTGGGAAAAGACATGATTCTTTTGGTTTCGACAGAACTAGAATTAGATAATAATTTAATCATAAACAGAATTCGCCAACTAATTTAAAATACATCTAATTTAGAAAAAATATCAATATTTTGGGATATTTCAAAAATATGAAATATGTGAATGCTTATATTACAATATTAACTTCATGCACACAACATAAGGAAGATTTCATTTCAATTAATCGCAAATTCCTTGATAGGTCATTTTCCTTATGTTAAATATTGCTACAAAATTTAGTCAAAGAAAAAATAGGAAATATTTGTTCTAACATAATAATGAATACTTTAAAGACCATCTAAATTAATACTTGGTAAGATTTCAAAAACATAGTTGAGCTACAAGTTTTTAGAACATGCAACTGATGCATTCATTGAAGTAACTGCAAAAGATCTCAAGGAAGCATTTTTGGTTACTGCCAATGCAGTAATCAACATCACACTAGACCAAGATAAGGTAGAAGAAAAAGAACAAAAGGAAATCATTGCGCAAGGAAAAGACCTCAGATATCTCTTGTTTAGCTGGCTAGAAGAAGTAACTTTTGTTCTAATTACAAAAGGCTTTGCAATAAAAAGAATAGAACTAGACATTCAAGAAGACAAAGGCTACAAAATTACAGCAAAAGCATATGGTGAACCGCTGAATTTCTTAAAACATAATTTCAAAGTGGAAATCAAAGCCCCTACATTTTACGAGATGAAAATTGAGCAAAATAATGGAGTGTTTATGAGGTTTTTACTTGATC
>JAICOU010000059.1 GCA_025930495.1 Nitrososphaeraceae archaeon | reverse complement strand
GCAGGAGTCAGTGTTTTTGTAATTATTTTAGCTATAGTTTTGATATCCAGTGAAAAATCAGATGTAATAGAAGTTGAAGATGCATTAGATAAGGAAGTAAAACCAGAAACTGAGATTCCAGAGATTCAAGAAAAATTAGATGACGTTGAAAAAATTAATTTGGAAAATGAGTATTCGCCTAAAGAAAGAGAATGGTTAACTTCAGGACCGTTCCAAATTGATCGAAGTAAATATGCAATAGGTGAAAAGATTTTCCTAGTAATTGGCGGATTAAACGTAAATGAAAAAGGACAGGTTGCATTTATGAGGCCCTTAAATGATACACATTATTCGGTATATTTGACAATACCATTTGATGGTCAAAAAAAAGATGCATTTAATTATTATTTAGATCCTCAAATTTCAAAAACGGGTGGACTCTGCTCAGCTGATGACATAATGGGAAAGTGGGCAGTAGTTTTTAGAGGAACAGATTATCCGAATATCTATTTTGAAATAACAGATGAAGTTGTTCCAGGAACAAATATCGAACCTGCCTGTTAATTATTTTTCTAAATTATTGTGAAAGCAAACTTTCTCACCTGTATGACATGCTGGTCCTGACGGTTCTACAAGATAAATAATTGCATCAGAATCACAATCAACAAGAATTTCTTTTACTTTTTGTGTGTTACCAGATTCTTCACCTTTCATCCAAAGTTTATTTCTAGAACGACTCCAAAACCAAGAGTTGCCAGTTTTTTTAGTCAGCTCAAGTGATTCTTTGTTAGAGTAAGCTAGAGTCAACACATCTTTTGTATTGATATCTTGAACAATCACTGGAATCAGTCCATTGCTTTTTGCAAAATCAATATCATCAATTGATTTTTTCATTATTTTAAATCATAAAGTATCGCTTATAATCTTACAGGAATTTGTTTGTCCTTAAGATACATCTTTACTCCATTTACACCGTGAGTTTGATAGTGAAATATAGAAGCTGCCAAAGCGGCATCAACATTTGATTTTTGAAAAACATCCACCATATCATCAGGCTTGCCACATCCACCAGATGCAATGACTGGAATAGATACAGAGTTTACAATTTCTCTATTTAACAAAATATCATATCCATCTTTTGTGCCATCTTTATCAATACTTGTGAGAAGTATTTCTCCTGCACCAAGTTTTTCAGCTTTTTTTGCCCATTCAATGACATCAATTCCAGTTGCTTCTTTTCCACCATAAATGAAAACTTCAAACCAAAATTGTTTTTCATTCTCAGAAAAGATATTTTTATCTTTTTGAATATCAAAGTTCCTTTTGGCATCAATTGCAACTACAACGCATTGCCTTCCAAATAGTTCCATTAGTTCAGTGATAACGTGCGGGTTTTTTATTGCGCCTGTATTGATTCCTACTTTATCAGCACCGTTAAGTAAAATGTTTCTTGCATCTTCCAATGATTTTACACCGCCTCCAACTGTAAATGGAATGTCAATTACTTTGGCAACTCTTCTAACCAAATCCTTGATTGTTTTTCTTTGTTCATCAGATGCAGTAATATCCAAGAAAACAAGTTCATCTGCACCTTCATTACTATATTTTTCAGCCAATTCCACGGGGTCTCCTGCATCTTTTATTGATTCAAAATGAAGTCCCTTTACTACTCGACCATTTTTTACATCAAGACATGGAATTATCCTTTTTGTAAGAGTCATGCTATTTGTTTTGCCTCCTTAATTGAAATTTTATTTTCATAAAGTGCCTTACCTAATATTACTCCAAACGCATTTTTTTGTTTTACATCTTGTACGTCTTTTATATTTGAGATCCCTCCACTTGCAATTACATGTGCTTTATCTAATTGACATGCTTGCTCTAAAAATTCCAAATCAGGTCCTTGCAGTGTTCCATCACGACTAACATTTGTTAGTAAAAACTCAGAAAATCCCATTGCAAGAAATTCTTGCATAGCATCAATTAATTTAATACCTGTTTCTTTTTGCCATCCATGGATTACTATTTCACCATCTATATGATCAACAGAGATTACAATTTTTTTAGGTCCCAAATTTAATAATAATTTTTTTAGTGTAGATTTGTCTTTGAATGCTAATGTACCTAAAACAACCCTGTCAGAAATTTTTGAAATATCAGTTATTGTTGATTCATCCCTTAGTCCACCAGCTACTTGAATCGGAATTGAGATCTGTTCAAGAATTTTTTTAATTATAGGGAGATTTGAGCCCCTACCCAGAGTTGCATCTAAATCTACCAAGTGAAGCATATCTGCACCGTTTGTTTCCCATTTTTTTGCTACTTCAATAGGATTGTCACTATACACAGTTTTCTGTTTAGGATCACCTTTGTAGAGTCGTACTACTTGACCATTCATCAGATCAATTGCAGGAATAACTTTCATTTTTTACACACATCTAGAAAGTTTTGAATCATAATTTTTCCTACTTTGCCAGATTTTTCTGGGTGAAATTGTGTTCCAAAAAAGTTACCCTGTTCAATAACTGCAGGTACCTTAATTCCATAATCAGATTCTGCTGTAATTACATCATTGTTTACAGGTTTTACCCTATACGAATGTACAAAATATACCCAAGCATCATCCTTTACTCCTTCAAGTATTTTACCAGATTTTTTAATTTCCAAATTATTCCATCCCATATGTGGAACTTTCATTGATGGTGGAAGGATAATTACATCGCCCTTAATTACACTCAATCCCTTTTCATTTCCTTCTTCACTTTTCTCAAAAAACATTTCCATGCCAAGACAAATTCCTAATACAGGAGTATTGTCTTTGACATAATCGGTAAAGTCAGTTTTTGATGATTTGCATATGCTTTTGATTGCAGGATCAAAATTTCCGACTCCTGGAAGTAAGAGCCCCGAGTAAATATTTGGCTTGTCAAAATCAGTAATAATATCTGCTGTAGCTCCAATTTTTTCAAGTGAATTTTTTAGGCTGAAAATATTTCCAGCGCCATAATCAAATATTGCAACATTTACCATTTACATTGAACCTTTTGTACTTGGAATGCCTTTTTGTTTTTTGTCATATGAAGATGCTTCTCTAAATGCAACAGCTAGTGATTTTATGGCAGCCTCTACTTTATGATGATCGTTATCTCCGTACTTTACAGTTAGGTGAATACAGCTGTTTAGGTTTTGAAGAAGTGATTGGAAAAAGTGTTCCAAGTCTTCTTTTGAGATATCTTCAATTGTGTTTCGTTTAATTGACAAGACTAATTTCCAAAATGGTCTTTTTACTAGATCAATTGAAGCCTCAGCTAAAGATTCATCCATCGGTACAGATGCATAGCTGAATCTAGTAATCCCACTTCTTGTTCCCAAAGCTTTGTCAATGGCTAAGCCTATAGTAATTGCAGTATCTTCAATCAAGTGATGTTCGATTTTATCATTGGATTTTGCACTAACCTTAAGATCCATCATACCATGTTTTCCAAAGGCTGTGATTAGGTGATCAAGAAAATTAATTCCAGTCTGAATTGCAGTTTTTCCGGTTCCATCCAAATTAACAGAGACAGATACGCTAGTTTCCTTTGTACTGCGGTTTACGGAGCTTTTTCTTGGTGTCATATTTTTCACGGAAGTTGTACTTTGTCTTATTCTAAATTTAACTTTTGTGAGCAGGAAAATTTAATTCTTTATGATGTGTATGAGAATTATATCATAATAACCAGATGTTGTATAATATGTACAAAAGCAAAAGACAAGATGTTAAGCTACAAGCTCCGTTTGTATCCTACAAAGACACAAGAATCAAGACTAGATAATGCAATAGATTCCTGTAGAATGTTGTACAATGATTTTATTTTTGAATCCCGTCTTGCATACAAGGAAGGATACAAACTAAACTTTGATGAACTGCAAAGGATGCTTCCATACATGATTCCAAAAGACAAGGTATACAGCAAGGCAGCCCAGATGGTTCTGTGGCAGTTTTACAACAATCTCAAGGTATTATCCTCTTTATCCAAGAAAGGTAAACGGATAGGAAAATTGAGATTCAAGCCAAAATCAAGATACAATAGTATCAACTATAACCAATCTGGATTCAAGCTTTTGCCAGACAATACTATCAAACTTTCCAAGATTGGGAAGATCAAATGTGTCATTCATAGAAAGATACAAGGAAAAATAAAAGAGATAATTGTGAAAAAGGAACTTACAGAAGATTGGTATGCCATAGTTGTTTGTGAGAATGAAATCAAATCAATATGTTCTCTTTTCAGAAAGAAGATCGTTGGGATAGATGTTGGCATAAACAATTTTGCGTATGATTCTGACGGTCATGTTATAAAACATCCACAATTCCTAAGAAAATCAGAGAAAAAGATGAAACGAGCTCAGAGAAAACTATCCAAAAAAGTAAAGAATTCAGGCAGTAAATGGAAGCAGAAGCTAAATTTAGATATAATACATCAAAAAATAAAAAATCAAAGAAATGATTTTCTGCACAAGGCATCAAGATATTATGTAGACAACTTTGACACTATTTTTGTTGAAGATCTAAAGATTCAGAACATGATAAAGAATCGTCACTTGGCAAAATCAATATTTGATTCTTCTTGGAATTCGTTTTTCCAAAAACTAGAATACAAAGCTGCAAACGCTGGTATTCTATTTGCAAAAGTAGTACCACATGGAACCAGCCAAAGTTGTTCTAACTGTGGTAGAATGGTGAAAAAGACTTTGGCAATTAGAACACACTGCTGTTCATATTGTGGTCTTGTTATTGATAGAGACTATAATGCATCTCTGAATATAAAACAGAGCGGAATAGACAGTCTACCTACGGGATGTAGGGAAGTTACGCCTTTGGAGAGAGCACCCCTAGCTGTGATCTAGATTGATCATGGTCATGTGATCTCTATGAATCAGGAAGTCCATCACTTTGATTGATAGTCCACCATCTTCGGAAGCAGATTAATAGATTCCAAGACTAATTTAGCGCCATTGTGCTGAAATAATTCCAGTTTTTCTTGCGAATTTTTGCTGGTTCCTATAATTGCACAAAAAGTGGTTTTACAACCTTGCTCTGTAGCCTTTTTAGCCATGATAAAATCCTCCATCGAGTCTCCAACGTAAATGCAATGATTACAGTTCATGCCATTAATTGAACGAATTAATGATTCAGGGTTTGGTTTTGCAAGTTCTCTTGGCTCATCTTCTAGAAATGTAGAATTTTTCAGATCAAATTTATCTAATAATTGTTTAAGAGAATATCTAATTGATTCTTTTCCTCGTCCAGATACGATTGAGAGTTTTGAAGAGAATCTTTTTTGTAATTTGTCAATTAAAAGATTATTCACTATAACAATATCATTTTCTATCAATCCGGGTTCTGAAAATTGAGATGATTGTTTGAAGAGTTTAGTGTAAAGTTCAGGTCCGTAAAATATTTGATCAAATATTTTGTATAGTGGATTATCATGGTGAGTTCCAGGATACGATAGTTTGTTTTTAATGTCACTTATATCTACAAGTTGCTCAATATATTTTTCTGCGGATAAAATTCCCGAAGAATCAGTATTGGATATTACATCAAAAATAAACTCATGTTGAGATTTGTTTAATTTTTTTGCAGCTACTATAGAAAGGATTGCTGCATATGTTAAATCAACTTCGTCATTAAATCCACCACTTGATTTGAATCCATCAATAATTTTTGAGTTAATTTCAATACTGTCAGTAATTTGAGAAAAATTTTCTAAAACATATTTTACAGTTTTATATATTGTAAGATCATATGACTTTGTAATGTCAATTAAAACACCATCGCAATCAAAGATTATTCCATCTGCTGAGATCAGATCATCTGAAATGGAATCATTCATGTAGATTCCTGGTTGTTTTTTTGTTAACGTCATCCTAACAAATCACGAATTGCAAGTAAAAATTTAGAGTTCATTTCCTTAGTTCCAATTGTAACTCTAAGACAGCCATCATGTTTTCCAATTTTTCCTAATTTTCTAATTGATATTCCTTGTTCTGCAAGGGCATCATAGACTCTTTTGTGAGAGCCATGGGCATCAAATAGTACAAAATTAGCCTTGGAATCAAAGACTTCAAAGGCATCATATTTTCTAAGGTTTTCAATTATTCTTTTTCTCTCTTCTTTGATTATTTGAATTGCATCCTTGATTTGAGTAGATTGCTCCAATGCTAGAATTGCAGATTCAATTGTAAGTGTACTAACTGGATATGGGTATTGTAAGACATGATTAAAGGCATCTGTGAATTTTTTGTTTGCAATAAAATACCCCAATCTTAAACCAGCTAAACCAAATGACTTTGAGAGTGTTTGTACAACAATCAGATTTTCTTGAGATTTTACCATACCAGATAAAGAAAAATCACCAAACTCGCCGTACGCTTCATCAATTATTATTAATCCATCAAATGATTTGATTAATTTTTGTAAATCATTTTTTTGGAACTGAAATCCAGTCGGATTGTTTGGAGAGTCAAGATACAAGATATCAGCATTTTTGGATATTTTGAGAAAGTCTGTGACGTCTAGTGTCATATCACTTGAAAAAGGAATTGCAATCACAGGAATGGAGTATAGTTTGCACCTTTCTTCAAAAAACCCAAATGTTGGATTTGATGTAAGAACTCTGGTTTGCTTTGATGCAAAATTTGAGAGTATCAAATCCAGTATTTGATCAGAACCATTTCCAACTCCGATCATAGAAGAATCTACTTTAAGAAATTTTGACAGTTGGTTAATCAAACGTTCTACTCCGCCTAAAGGATATTCCCTGACATCACAATTTTTTTTGGCACTAGTAATTAGATCTTGGTGAAATTGTTTAGAAATAACATAGTTTTCATTAGAATCAAGTTTAAGTGCATCTGGATGTAGCTCTGGTTTTTGATATCCTCCAATGGAAGAAAATTCTTTAATTTTTTTATCAAACCAATTTTTTTTCATTGTATTCTACCTCGTACTGCTTCATAGTGATTTGGAAGTCCTTCTGCTTCGGTAAATATTTCCATGTATTTTGAAATTTTGGATAAAGATGATTTTGATGCAGAGATCTGAGTGTTTATCTTGATAAAATCCAAAACTGAAAGTGAGCCTCTTATTTTACCAAATCCATTTGTCG
Organism: Nitrososphaeraceae archaeon; assembly: GCA_025930495.1. Lineage (GTDB taxonomy): Archaea > Thermoproteota > Nitrososphaeria > Nitrososphaerales > Nitrosopumilaceae > Nitrosarchaeum. The sequence continues at coordinate 149 of JAICOU010000059.1, read as the reverse complement.
GCAAAATATGATTTGAGCCTAAAAGATAGTCACTTGCAGATGACGGAGTATCACTTCCTAACAAAATTAATCCAGAAGAAGTGATTTTTGATGCAAAAATATTGGGATTTTTTGTCATAATTTGTAGGTGTTCGGGGGCTAATTCATTT
>JAICOU010000004.1 GCA_025930495.1 Nitrososphaeraceae archaeon | reverse complement strand
TGAATATGGATTGAATAATCTAGATGATGCAATAGATTATGCAATGCAGTACAGCAGAGGAAAACCAAGAGAGTTGATTGAAAAATTTGTAAAAATGTATGTCAATAAAATTACTGTAAACATGGGAGATAAAGGAGAAGAATCAATAAGAAGATTTTTTGAAATGGCAAAACAAAAAAACTTGGTACCAGAATTTACACTCAGCATAGCCATCAAGTAATTATATTGCAAAAAAGTTTACAACTTAATGGGAGACGGAATAGGAGGACCAGTGATTGGTTGTCTGTCAAATAATACATTTGAGCTTCTAGTTACTCATTTTCGCAAAGACAACAAAGAAGAATATGCTAGAAAAGAGCGCATAATCATTGCCAAAATTGACAATCCGGATGAGCCGCAATATCAAGAAACAACACAGACAGACCTAGAGATGGCACTTAAAGGAAAGTTTGTGTCATGTAATGTACAATACAGAGACATCAAAACAGATGCTCTTGTTTGCAATGTATTTGTTCAAAAACCTCCAGAAGGTTTCTAGTTTTACAATGTTAATACTTAGAATGTTCTAATTTTCTTTTTCTTTACTTTCTGGGGAGCATTTTCATCTTCATAATCTATTTTTTCACCGCAAAAAGGACAAAAATCAATAGATTGGACTGAATGTCCTTCATATGTGATTTGATCCACTATGGAAAATTTACCATATTCATAATTCCAGACTGTAAATTTTTTACAATAGCTTTTGAATTTTTCACAGCAAAACTCTGTATCACGCTTTAATGTAAAATTTGAATATGTGTTATTTTCAGATTCTGGATCCTTTAGTGTTTCCTTTTTGTATAATGCTTTCATAGCATAGAATAATGGACTTTGCACGCCTGATAAAGCCTTCTGGAGAGATAGTTACCTACTTAATTCGTACGTCTGAAGCAAATCAACACATAATTTAAAAAATCAGTGGTTTTGATTCAGTATCATGAGTGTAGAGCGCATAGTTTTTGAATTTGTAAAATATATTCATAAAGAGCCAGACAAATGTCCTGCATGCGGATTTAACATAATAATTGAATGCTGTAGTTTTATAAAAGGTCGGGGTTGGTTTTGCCCAAAATGTAAAACATTATCAGTATATGATGAAGCAATACAAAAAATGATAGGGGATAATGTTTCAATATTACCGGTGATTCCAAAGCCGCCATATTCTTTTGGTGAAACCTTGAAAGCATCATCAAAGGTACGTCGTATAGATTAGAATGATAAATTGTTTTGTTTGTGGAAAAAAGAAAGAAGACTATGAGGTATGGTGGAATAAAATAGTAATAGGAATAACATATGATTCAGAATTTCAAAATAATGAGATAATACGCAACATGTCAGATAAATCAATGATGTGTCATGGATGCATCAAAACAATAGAGAAAATAGTTGAAGAAAATAAATCATAATTTCAATTCATGGACATATTACCTAATATATGATGAGAACCAAATTTTAGTGAGAAAAAAATGCTAGTAGATAAAAAAATACTTGCAGGAGGAATTGCATTGGTAGTAGTTGGCACAATTATTATGATTAATCTCAATGCAGCAATGCCCACAGGTCAATCTGGAATGACTGAAGAGGAAATTATAGATTTGATGACAAAACAACAAGAAAATCAAGATATGACTGCTTTTGCAGGAATTTTAATCGGAGTTGGATTTATGTTAATTTTGATTAGTTTTGGAGCTAGAAGGAAAAGAAAAGGCAGCCCAGAAAAAGAAGAAAAAAAGCCAATTACATAGACTTCAAACATTTTAATTCCAAAATCATAATTAACCAGTATTGATTCACGCAGAAATAAGCATCTACCCAATTGGGACAAATGATACAAGTGTTAGTTTCTACATTGCAAAAGGAATAGAAGCCATACAAAACATCAAGGAAATCAGATATGAGCTCAATTCTATGGGAACAATTTTAGAATCAGAAAATATCGACAAAATTTACGAAGCTGCCAAAATAATCATGGAAGTAGTCCATAACCTAGGAGTAAACAGAGTAGAAGTGATTTTAAAAATAGATTCTAGAAAAGACAAGCAAGTAAAGATGGAAGAAAAATTAGAATCTATAAAAAAACACCTAAGTAAAAAGTAAATTTAGAATCTCTTGATGATATTAAAAAAAGTATCACGTTGTGCTGGTTGACGTCCAATTTCTTTTACCATAGTAGCTAACTCTTCTACAGACGAAGCAGTAGGTTTTCCAGCAGCACGGTAAATTTCTTCAGAGAATGCAGTTCCTACCAAATCATTTCCACCATTAGATAATGCAACTTGGGCAAGTTTTTTACCATACGCAACCCAATAAACAGAAATGTTATTCAACACATTTGCAAGCATTAACCTAGATAATGCAATAATTTTCAAATCATACACAGACGAGCACTCATTATTGACTAGATGTTCTTGCTCAAGTTCAGTATTATCAAGACTGAATTTAAGAGGTATTAATGTGATAAAGCCACCAGTCTTTTTTTGTAATTCACGGATTTTTATTAGATGATCAATGATATGAGATGGTTTTTCAATATGACCATACAACATTGTCACATTGCTTTTGATTCCAAGATTGTGGGCTTGCTCAATTGTATCTAGCCATTCTTGTCCAGAGCATTTTCCTCTGACAATTTTTCCCCTTATTTCAGGGTGGAATAATTCAGCTCCTCCACCAGGCATTGAGTCAAGACCCGCGTCTTTAAGGCGAGAAAGAATCTCCTTGATAGAATTTTTTGTTAATTTAGATAGATAGAAAATTTCTGCTGCAGTAAGTGCCTTAATTTTTAATTGGGGGTGATTTTTCTTTATGATTCTCATCATGTCTTCATAATATTCAAGAGGAAGTTTTGGATGAAAGCCGCCTACAATGTGGACTTCGGTTGCGCCCATATTTTTTGCAATAGCAACGCGTTGCTCAATTTGCTCTGGGGTGAGAGTGTATGCATCTTCAGCGCCATCTTTTCTATAAAATGCACACATCTGACAACTTGCAGCGCAAACATTAGTGTAATTCATGTAATAAGATGCAGCAAAAGTTACTGTATCGCCAACTAGCTTCTTTCTGGTATCATCAGCAACCGCACTTAACATATGTAAATTATCATAATTCATCAATTCCAGACCATCATTATACGATAGTTCTTCTCCAGCAATTGCTCGATCTAATGCCTGAGATTCACCGACTAGTTGTTCTAACACAGAACGAGTCAATCATTAAAGGATATATTCCTTAACTGTCAGTCTCAAGAAATAAGTAGGCAAACAAGCTACAAACGTTATGGTACTACCACTTGTGGATGAACATAGACCAAAGTGCTACTTGTGTCATGTGGGATTTGAAAATATAGATAAACTCAGAGAGCATCAAAATACAGAACATAAAGAATTTTTTGAATCGCATGAAAAAAACACAAAGCGTGAACCAGCGCCAGGCGATGTTACCGTGTTTTAGATTTTTGTTTTTGTATAGACTTTAGCAATTCTTTAGCCATTTCTTTGCTAAGATTAGCAAGATCATAATCATGATCAATAGACAATGCTTTTTTAAAGTGCTTTAATGCATCTGCAAGATTTCCCATCTCACCTAATGATAGTCCCTTGTAAGCTAGTGCCATCGCACATTTTTTATCAACTTTAAGTGCCAAATCATAACAATTGATTGCGTCTTTGTATTTTTCAATTGTATGTAGTGATGCGCCTTTATTCACTAATGCATTGATGTTTTTTGGATCAATGCCAAGCGCCTTGTCATAATATTTTATAGATTGTTTTATTCTACCCAAATTTTGCAGCGTTACACCTTTGTCTATTATTGCATTAATGTTTCCAGGCTCTTGCTTTAACGCTAAATCATACAGTTTTAATGCATCTGAAAAATTACCATCTTCACAAAGGTCATAGGCTTGCGATAACATTGCAACTACTTTATTCAATATGTCTTTGATAATACTTTATCAATAATATAGATTCACAATTGGTTAGCTGTGAGAAAATAAGATTATTTTATAGGTCCATGTTTTGATCTAATTTTAGACCTTTGTACCTATTTCTTATGGTAACTTCAGTCACACTTGCAGCTTCGGCAATATCGCGCTGAGTTATATCTTCACCATTTTTAACACATGCCAGATATAATGCAGCTGCTGCCAACCCCATTGGGTCTTTTCCAGCTGATTCTTCATGTTCTTGGGATATTTTTAGAACTTTGGCTGCATAACGTTTTGTCTTTTCTGTAATGCCAATCCTACTTGCAATACGCGCGACACATTGAATTGGATCAACTACAGGCATCTTTAGGTCTAGTTCTCGATGTAACAATCGATAACACCGGGCAATGTCTTTTTTCTTTAGATTTGCAGCTTCACCTACATCATTGAGAGTTCGTGGTGTTTCAGTATCTCGGCATGCAGCATAAAGTGCAGATGCAATCATTGCAGATATTGATCTTCCACGTACTAATTTTTTCTCTATAGCTTTTCTGTAAATGTAAGCTGCCTTTTCAATTACGGCATCAGAGAGTGCAAGTTTGTCTTTTAGTCTGTTTAATTCACTTAATGCCTGTCTGAGATTTCTATCAACAGATTCATGAACCTGACTTCTACTGTCCCAAGTTCTCAATCTTTCAATTGTACTTTTCATTGATGCAGTGAGTGGTTTGCCAGATGCATCTTTATTCATAGGATTAATGATTGTGGATAATCCCATATCATGCATAGTCAGTGATGTTGGTGCCCCTGCTCTTGCTTTATTGCCATGTTCATCTTGTGTAAAAGATCTCCATTCAGGTCCAGATTCTTGGGATTTCTCAGAAATAACGTATCCGCATTTTCCGCAAAATCTTTCACCAGTAACATCGTCAGTTAATAACGAATTTTTTGCACAACGAGGACAATTATCAGCATTAAGAGATTGTAAGACCATTACAGGATCACTAAGTGGTCACATTATAATAACTAGTATGAAATCTGTGAAATATTTAATTGAGTTTGTTCGTAAATGGTGGTCAGAACCCTTTACCACTAAATCAACATTAGAAATCACATATCATGATGCGTGCTTGTCTCTTGGGTCAATCTCCAAGGACTTGTTAAAGCATTCCAAGGCTTCCTGATACCTGCCTAAACTGCGTAGTGTTACAGCCTTAAAATTCCACAGTTCAGGGTCGCTTTGATTTAACAGCAATGCTTGCTCAAAATAACCTAGTGCATCTTCAAGGTTACCAGATTCTAGCAAATTTTTGCCTTTTAAAACCAGTTCTTTGATTTGCTCCACAACAAGTTTTGTCAATCGTTTGTTTTAAGTTTGAATTGAGATAAAACACGTAAAAATCATCAAAATTAAATAAAATTAAACACATATTTAAGAAATCACCTAAAATTTAAATGCATTTTCAGATTATACAAGACACATGGATTTAGATAAAACAGATGAGAGAATTCTTAAAAATTTAATGGTTGATGCCAGATTATCTGCAAGACAACTTGCATTAAAGCTTGGAATATCAACAGTTACGGTATTATCAAGAATAAGAAAATTAGAAAGAGAAAAAATAATCAAAGGATACACTGCACTAATAGACCATGAAAAATTAGGCTATAATCTGACTGCAATAATTGAGATCATTGCAAAAAAAGACAAAATCATGGACATGGAAATGGAAATATCAAAGATAGAGAATGTATGTGGCGTTTATGACATTACAGGAAATACAGATACGCTAATCATTGCAAAATTCAAATCTCGTAACGAATTAAGTGAATTTGTAAAAGGATTAGCATCAATTTCAAATATAGAAAACACCATCACACATGTGGTTCTAAATACCACCAAAGAAGATTTTAGACTGACATAAACAAAATGAAAAATTTCAGCATCATCATATTAAGCATAATTGTCATAAGTATGATTCAAATTGTTTCAGGACAATCAGATAATGCTGGAAAAAAAATACAGATGGAGTTAATTGTAACAGATGAACAAAAAATAATTTTGTTTGCCAGTTTTGCAATAGCAGTCATAGGTCTTTTTGTGTATCTTGCAAGAGACATAATTCTAAGGAAAAAAACACCGTATGATTCGAATGAATTTGATTCAAAAAATGACAAAACATATGAAAAATACCATTCAGATTGGTCAGATGATTATGAAGAATTAGGGAATAGAAAGAATTCAAAAGAAGACAAAGAGTTTAGAATTACATCTCAAAATTCGTCATTGCCAGATTATTACAAGATATTAGAAATTTCACAAAATGCAACACATGAGGAAATAAAAAAACAATACAGAAAATTAGCAAAAAAAATACACCCAGACAAAAACAAAGGAGAGAAATCAGAAGAGATAATGGTTCAGATCAATAAAGCATACGAGATATTATCAAATGAGGAATTACGTAAAAAATACGACACATATCTTAACAAAGATTAGTCAGATTCTAGTTTTACCAAAATCATATTTAATTCAATTTTAGATGAGCTTTGTACGCTGTTTGTCAAATTTGTAAAAAGAGATATTGTTTTTTTATCATGATCAGCAACTTGTGTTGTGATTTTAATTTCACCAAATTCAGTGTTTGGACCCAACATAGTTTTTGACAATAACGGAACAATTGAGAGATCATGAATTATTCCTTTTATTTTGTATGCAAATGTATCAGAAAAATACACACCACCTCTAGTAGTAGGTGAGTTAACAGGAGTTGGTGAATTTACAATGGAAACATCAGAGAGAGGATATTTGAAGCCATTGAGATGTAGAACATATTCCAAATGTTGTTTTTCATTAATGCTCATCAGTGATTCAAGCAAATTCAGGTCAATAGACATTGAAAATAAAAAAATAACAATTCTATTGAATCTTTCTAATAAAAATAGCGTAAATTTTCAGAGAACATCTAAGGATTAGAAGAAATTTTCAATAAACCAAGAACATACTTAAAAAGAACAGATAGGATCGACATTTGTTGCAAGAATTTGCAAAACCCCAGACTATGAGAAATCAAATCATGAGCCTAGTGGTGGAAAGTGGTATGGATGAAGACTGTTATACGGAGATGCTAGACTATACTATTGAATTATTTGAAACGCAGGGATTGGGAAGCGATTACTATGGATATCACAATATCAACCACGAATTAGAAGTTACATATGTTTCACTGTTATCTGCAAATCTAAACATTACAAAAAAATTTTCAGATAATGATTTGAAATATCTGTATGTAGCAGCGTTATTTCATGACTTTGATCCACAAAAAAGCGTAGACAAACCACACGAAGAAAGTGTTTTGAGATTTATTTCGACGGACAAAAGATTAAGAAAACTTTTGGAGATTGCAAACTTGGATCTTGAAATAATCAAAGTGCTGATACTAAGAACAACATATCCGTGGAGTGGCCAGATTAAAGAAAAGGCAGAACTGCAAATCAAAGAGTGTTTTAGAAATTCAGAACTAACAAAAAATAATGAAGCAAAACAAGAACATTTTATGAATTTAGGGTGGTATCTATCAGTTATTGATAGAATTAGCGGTTATGCTGTAGGAGATTTTTCAAAAGCTATGGAAATGGCAAAAATGAATGCGCATGCTTTAGCATGGAAACCTTCACTAATTGTGAGAAGCTCAGTAGCATATTTTGAAGAACTGTTAAACAAAGAAACTGAAATGAGTCAATTCGTTTTAAAATCATTACCAAAACAGATGAGAAAGAACTTTTTTGACACAGTGTTATCATTTATGAATATCAGACAGCAAGAAATTACAATACAAGCAAATTATACATATGATAATTTGAAATTGGTTCCAACTATTGAAAAAATAGAAACACGAAAAGAACCTGAATTTATCAAATCAATATATTCAATATTTTTAGAATTACCAAAACCACTTCAATTTGCAAAAGAGAATTTTGAAGAGTCAGTAAGAGATCAAAACATAATTCTCAATACTCTTAGACTAAATGATTGCAAAGGAGAGATAGTCGGATTTACTAAAGGCGGACCGTTGGAAAATTACAAATTAAGACCGGAGATCAGAGACGAGAATTATGGCATGAATAATACAATATTCCTAGAACCTTTGGCATTAAAAATGGGATATTGGGGGCTAAAAGGAGGCAGTGAAATGCGTCACATGTTTGTCATGCAGGCTCATGCTAAAAAATACAAATATTTGACGAGTTTTGCATTAAGAGACGTAATAAAATCTAGAATAGACAAAGAAGATGCGGAATTTGTGGCAAGATTTGATCCAGAACGATGGGATTACTATAGAATCAAGCTTTGATAATTAATTAAAAACTTTTCAAATGTCGATATCAGATACGTTACTATATCAAAAAATTTGTAATGGGAATTAAACTAAAGGAATCAAGATAAAGTGTAGAAATGCTTTATTAACAAAAAAATTGCCAGAAAATCAGATGATACAGATTAGTGCCATTTTTGGGATCATACTAGTTTTTACAATTTTAATTAATCCAGCATTTGCAATAACACAGTTAGACAGAGTGGACATTACAAATCCACGACTGGTAAATGCTTTTGGCTCCAAAATATCAGAGCAGGTCAATGTAAATCAACAAGTTCAGATTTCTGCAGATATCAAAAATAACCAAGAAAAATCTCAAAAGTTTGTATATGTTGTTCAAGTTAAAAATCAAGATGGAGTAGTTGTATCGTTAGGATGGATAAGTGGCTCCCTTAATCCTGGACAAACTTTTAGTCCAGCACTATCATGGACACCAAAAATATCAGATGCATATACGGCAGAGATTTTTGTATGGGATGTGTCAGAAGATGGAAGCAACAAATCATGGCAAAGACTAGATGCATTAGCAGAACATGTAATTTTGGAAATTACTAGCTAGTAGCAACATATCATCATTAGATAATTATTTTAGAATAGAATAAGAATGCAAAAACATTGTCTTTAGGCATAAAATTAAGATCATAGGTTTGCCTCATAGTAAAAAAAATTTAACAAGATCTCGCTAATAGAACCGCGTGCCTAATAGCATTATGACAATAGGATATTGTGTTAAGTGCCGAGATAAAAGAGACATCGAAGGCGCAAAACCATACACCATGAAAAATGGCAAGCCAGCTCTAAAAGGCACCTGCCCAAAATGCAGTACAGCTATTTTTAGAATTGGTAGAGGCTAGAAACTTAACGAGAATCTAGTAGTGCCATTCAGTAGTTAGTCCATTCCATAGCGAACGCAATGGAGATGGATCTTTTTCTATTTCTTGAATAATTCTATTTTTTAATGAAAAGAAGAAATTCTCAAGAGCATCAATTCCACCATCCAAAAAAAGTTCTTGCCCAATCTCCGTGATTCTTTTCTTTTTTTCTAGAACTTCTGAAGATTCAGGATTTTGTAAACAAAATGTCATCAAATCCATTAATTCTTCTTCAAGCATAAAGTCCATGGATTTAATGGACTTTATAATAAATTTAAACTAAGATCGTGTATCGACATCATTTCTGAGAAAAACAAAAAATGAAAGACAGCATAAACCTGTTCATTGAAATTCTCACAAGTCGCCAAGTCATCTTTCATTAAATTAGATTATCTTCTACAAACTTAAGATTAATGGTTTAGATAAAAAAGGAATTATTTTAGTCGCCTATAGATTTCTTTGAATTCATCTGCAAGTGTATAGGAGAGATTCAAAAGATGTGCCAATTGATTCATCGTAGTTTTGTCTCGTGAAAGCTGACGTAAAATGGTTAATGCTTTTTGTGGAGAATTTATTGGCAGAACCATTTGCCCAGACCAAGTCTTGAATGCTTCGTTTACCTCCAAACAAAAATTCAATACGAATTGCTCAGAATTTGGCACTGGTTCCATAGATTTTGATGATTTTAAAAGCACTGCAGATAATTCACGGAATTCATTTCTTCGATCTATTAGTAACATATCCAAGGCTTGTTTTATTTTCTCATCTTCTAGTCCGGGTTTTTTTACAAGATACACACCAATGTTACTCATAACCTAATATGGCACTCAACAAAGATAAGCAAGCCTATAATGATATCAAACATTCATCATATTTTCTTTGAAAAAATAAACAGATGTTAATGAATTTGTATTAGTCAGATAATTCAGAGAATCGATTTTCAACATAATTCCAATTTACCACATTCCACCATGCTGCAATATAGTCAGATCTTTTATTTTGATATTTTAGATAGTAAGCATGTTCCCATACATCCAATCCCAAAAGAGGTATTTTTCTTATTGACCACGGACTATCTTGATTAGAGGTAGTAATCAGTTCTATTTTGTTAAAAGTTTGATTAAACACAAGCCAACACCACCCACTTCCCTCAATAGATAGGGCTTTGTTTGAGAATTCTTTTTTAAAATTTTCAAAGTTAGCAAAATACACATCAATAGAATCACCTAACTTACCACCAGGATTTCCATCATTTTTTGGAGTCATTGTTTCCCAGAATAATTTATGATTTTCAAACCCACCACCAAAAAAATTAACTTCGCTTCGGACAGATTCAGGAATGGAATTTAGATCAGATAAAACAGATGTAATGTATTGTGGATGAAATTCGCTAGAAATTTTGGCCAAAGTTTTGTTTAATCCATCAACATATGCTTGATGATGTTTTTGGTGGTGAATTTCCATAGTCTGTTTATCAATATAGGGCTCAAGATCATCATATGCATAGGGTAATCTAGGCAATTCATATTTGACCATACTTTAATCAAATAAAGTCCACATATATTTTTCAAGTGGAAAATAAAATAATGTTACTATCTTTTATAACAATTCAGGCATAAAAACACAAGCCCAGAATCTTAAACAATATAATTGGCAAGATAGTTTTTAGTAGAGTAAACAAATCTTGAATCCATTATTTCAGCTTAGTACCAGAAGTTATGACAAAGAAATCATAATAGTAAAACAAGCATTGACAGATCTTGAAACAGAATGCAATGTACAAAATGGATATACAATTGAAAAGCCATTTGAAAAATTTGGCTGGACATTTTTTAATATTCAAATTAGTGAAGAGATGGCAGAGATAATTGAAAAATCAGGTATGATGAAAGGCGCATTAGGATATAAAATTGCAGAACAAATGACAAATTTTGTTGGGCATTATCTAGAGACTAAAGGAAGCGCTGTAAGAATAAAGAAAATAGATTACGGGTAATCATTAATTTTGTAAATCTATTAGATGTTTTTGAATTTATATGCATGAATAACAAATTTCAAGCGAAAAAGATGATAACCAATAGTACAAAATAACAATAATGACAAAATTAGGATTAATTGATTTACAGATACTGCATTTAGGAATCAAAGGCAATGGAAATTTTAATGAAAAAGATATTGAAAATTCAGAACTAAAGAGACTAGGGATTGGCAGAATACTAGATGCGTTGGCATCATTAAAAGATAGAAAACTGATAAATTTGAATAATGATGGCTCGTTTTTCATAACAGATTTAGCAAAACATACACTATGGGATGAACAAATTCCAACATGGGTCAGAATTTTACGGTTATTGGAAATCAGGTCATGTAGTAGTGAAATGATTTCAGATTTTTTAAAAAAACCAGAAAACAAACTAATTGATGAAATTGAAAAATTGAGAAAAAATCAACTGATTCTAATGTCACCACTAAGACAAGAATCTAAAATTATCAAAATGTATGAAATTCTTCCAGAAGGAATAGAAAAAATCAAAAAAATAGAAGAGGTAGGATTTCAAAACGACATCTTGGAAGAAAAGAAACCAAAAATGGAGATTTTTGAATTAATTGAACAAATCAGAAAAGAGATTAGTGAAGAACCGGAATTTAATAACAAAAAGAGTATAATTTTAAAACTAGATGAAATCAGAGAAAAATTAAAAATTTAGTTATTTTGATCTTATTTTATCGTGAATTTGGGCAAGAATTAATTCTGCCTTGTCTTTGTTTTCATAAGTATCAGCAGTCTCATCCATAATAGAATCAATTTCATAGCTTTTATCCACTAAAATATTTGCAACATGATCATCCAGAGTACCATTTCCAATAAGATAATATGCAAAAACGGTATTCTTTTGACCAATTCTATGCAATCTGTCTTCTGCTTGTCGGTGAATTGCAGGACTCCAATCTAGTTCTGCAAAAATTACATATTTGGCTCTAGTCAGATTAATTCCTACGTTTCCAGCTCTTAGGCCAGCTATCATTAATTTTGATTCTCCTTTTTGAAATTTGTCAATTTGGTCTTGACGTAATTTATCAGATTGACCACCAATAATAGAAACAGGCGAGAATTCGCTAAGGCTATCATGTAATAATTTATGAATAACTTTATGATGACAAAAGACTACAACACTTTCTTCTATTTCCATAATATTTTTAACAAAATTAATTACGTGAGGTAATTTTGCAACGCCAGCAATCTGTCTTTCGCTTTGAATTGCTCTATGATATGAAGCAGATTTGTCAAATGCAGTTTCAGCATTTTTTTGTTCTTCTTCTAATTTAGTCCATATTTTTCCTAGTTCATCAAAGTAATAATCAGTATCAGCATCAATTACCTCTTTGTAACGAACTTTATCTTTTAATTCCTTGAGGACATCAGATTTTTTTCGTCGTAACATGACATGTTTTTGTAATTCATTTCGAAGTGATGCTCTTTTATTTTCAAGTACAATTGCCTTGCCTTTGTCATTAACATAACAAAAGTACTCACAGAATTCCTTAAAACTGCCAAGTAGCCCAGGTCGTAGGATATCCACAATTGGCCAAATCTCAGAACCTCTATTGAAAATTGGAGTACCTGAAAGACCAATTCTATATGAAAGAGATGGTAATGCGGCTAGTTTTTTAACAGCCTTGTATTTTTGGGTCGTCTTTGATCTTAGATTATGAACTTCATCACACACAATAGTTCGTAGGTTAAGTTTGGATAAATCAGAGAGCCGTTTGTAAAGTAATTCATAATTTATTATGTAAAAATCAGTTACAGGAAGTTCTTTTGATTTACCAGTTCGTATAATAGTCGATGTTGGAGATTCAGATTCAATTATTCTTCCATTTCTACTTTTTTTCTTCATAAATTTGGAAATTTCTCTTTCCCAGTTATTTAACGTCACTAATGGTGCTACAACTAGAACTGGAAAAGTTTGTTTTTCAGTAGCTACATAAGATAAAGTCTGTACAGTTTTTCCAAGACCCATTTCATCTGCAAGTAATGCATTACCAGAGGATTTTAACAGAAAATCCAATCCTTCTTTTTGAAAATTTAATAATTTTCCTCGGAATTGCTCCCCAGCTTTTGCGCGATGCAGATTATATTTTACAGGAGGAAGAGCAGGTTTTGGAGTGTAGGTTTTTACGATTTTTCTTTGCCATGCAGATTTAGATAGAATTTCAAGTGGGTATCTATCCATGATCAATTTGATCTGTTTTACACTTTCAATACTATCAGGAATTATTACCTCATTGATGTTTTCACCATACCATGCTTCAGGCACAAGCCTGGAGATCATGCTTACTGCCCGTTGACCTGTAATCTTCCAACTCCAAATTTTTGAGTATTTGTCCAAAACATACTCTAGAGTTCCAAAGTTTTCCATGGATGTCGCCATAATTTGTCGATAGAAAGTTTTTTTGCCTTATGAATCTTGATGTTTCTTACGATCAGGCGGTTTGTCTACAATAGTTAAAATAGGAATGAATGTATAGATTTAGGCACTAAAATTTCAAGCAAATTAGCCATGTGTTTTAAGATTAATGTAGGTTATCTACAGGATGAGGCTTTGTATTTTCATCATGGCAATCACAGTGACAAAGATGGGTCTCATGGTTGTTAACACAATCAATACACTCATAGTGTTTTCTAATTTCACAAGCAGCACAAATCATACATAGCAGTAAAATGAAGATGGATTTGTATTTTTTCTATTTTGACTTAGTATTCCACTTCGCTTCTTTGAAGTAGTTTATCAGTGAGATCGACGTAACCGTGAGGGTCAAGCTCTTTGGCAAATCCTTTGTCAATATTTATTAGATAAATTGAGTGCAAATGCGCATTTAAAATATCAGTATAGGATATTGGTGGATTTTTATAATATCGATCACATAGTTCTTTGATTTTTTTTATCTCAGATTCTTTTCTTGCATTTGGAGGAACAAGAAAAGATTTTGGAATTGGAATTAGCCCTATTACAGGAGTTGCCAAAGAAAATTTTGAGCAGTGTTGGCTATACCTAGCAATTTTACTCATGATTCTTGCAGTGAAATAATCAATAGTATCCATGGCGTGATCAGGAGGAGTAAAACCAGTTTCTATTTCAACAATTGTATTTCCACCTCCTTTTTTTGCAAAAATATCACATACTAAAATATCAGAAATTTGTTTTTCCACTTCCACTGAATAACCACGTGCAATAAGACTAGATGCACATATTATCTCTAAAACAGAATGATTAATTTTTACAAGATTTTTTTGATACATTTCTATCAGTTGTTGACGTACATAGTTGAGTTTTGGCAAATCAATTTCTTTCAAATTTTTAGATAGTTTATCAGTTACTTCGTAAACATCATTACGGAACTTTTCTAAATCCATATGGTTATGATTGCTTTAGAGATTGGGGTTTAAGAACGTGTAAGTTTTAGAACTTGACAAATCTATTGGAAAAGGATTTACCAATAATCAAAATTGACATAATTGAGCCAATTAGAATTAGAAGAGAGATAGAACCAAATTCAGGTACAACATGAGGTTGAATAAGTGGATCACTAGTTAAAGTAAACATTGTTTTGAATTGTCGAGTCTCAGTACCACTTTGAACTTTTAGAATATAGTCGCCGTCTTGTTTTAAGAGTGGGCTTTCAGTGTTTAGATCAAAAGAAAAATTTCCATCAACATCAGGTGAGAGTTGTTGCACAGTTACAACATTTCCAATAGGGTTAGTTACGACAACTAGTATTGGTGCAATAGTGTTTTGTGGTTTCAAGTATCCATTTATTTTGATAGTTGAGTGATGATCATAAATTTGCGAGTCAGTCCAGACAGTTAATGGAAACATCTCTTTGTAAAGATCAATTTCATAAGATGGAATTTGAACACAACTAATGCAAGTGATTTCTTGTTCAGCGTATGAGATACCAGCTAGCGATAAAGAAACAACAAGAGACAAGAAGACAGATAAAACATAGCGATGCACGTTTATCGGCTAAGAACATAATATTTATAGATTTTTAAGAAAAGGTACTTTTTTATCGAAAATAAAACAAATATTCAAACAATCAATTCAAAACAATATGATATGAACGACTTATCATTTCTACGCGCGCCTTATAATCAGAAAAACATTAGCAGTATCAATGAAAATCGACATACCGTTACCATGCCCTTCATGTGGTGGAAAGATGTATTCTGTAAGTTATGAAGCATCTTTTACAATACTAAAAAAAAGAAGCTGGCAGGTATGCAAGAACTGTGATTTTGAAAGGGATTCAGAAGACTTCAAAAGATCTATTTGTTGCATATAATAGCAAATTTTCTATTTTATAAAAATCAAATAATTTTAAGACTATAGACATTATATTATGTACAATTTATTGAGTCAATTTTATATCCAATAATAATTGAAAAAATAAGTTGGCAAAACAAACAACAGGCAAATAAAATCTAAGATTCTTTGAAAATTCTTATTGCTTCTAAATGAGAGCAATTTGCTTTTAATCCCTTACCATGATGAAACTTGTAGAAATTTTTAAACCCAGGGCATTCACAAGTATCAGATGTCACAAAATAAGACTTCTCAGGATTAGACGAAGATTTTATTTGATATAGGTCGTCATCAACTTTAACAACACCGCCAGTCTCAACTAGTTTTTTGGCCTTTCGTATAGTATTTGCACTCATAAGATAGTTATCACATAGTTATTTTTTATTCTTTAATTTTTTCATGGCATTAAATCAACATCATCATTTTACCTTAAGATAAAGCGTTTTCATTAGTTTAAGACGTATAGTTAGAGTTTTTTAGAGTTTAATTTTATTTGATATATACAACCTCAAAGGAAAAAAATGCCAGAAAAGAGACCCAATTAGGCACAAAAATCATATGAAATCTACCCAACTAACTAAATGCATATTCATACTGCAATTATTATAAACTGAGTTTACTATTTCTGGTTATTGACTCTAAAGAGATATGTTGCTACACGTTTAATCACAATGTTTGGAGTTTTGATGATCACATTACTCATTACAATTGCGCTAGTAGGATCAAATATGGATAGTATCTTAAAACAAGGAGTTGTTTTTCAAGTAAGATCTGAAATTACAGAAAATGCTGCAATTGCAAAAAGTTTTTCATCAGTGGATGAATTTGAGTTATTTATTCAGACTCAAATTGAACAAAGAATCAAGACTTTAGGCTTAGATGAGCCATGGTATTCTCCACAAAGAATAGGTTTAACAATGTATAAAATATTATTTCTAGATTTTGGTCATGCAACATTTCTTACTAGTGATTCAGGATCATCAGATGTCAAAGAAATCATTTTAGAAAAACTACCTAGAACCATCCTACTATTTACAACTGCGACAATCATAATATCAGTGATAGGTATTTTTCTAGGAGCACTTGCAGGAAGCAAAGCAGGATCAATACTAGACAGAATAACATCCAGTTTTGCAATAATTAGCTCTAGTTTTCCTGTTTGGTGGATAGGAATGTTAATGATATTTGTATTTTCGTTTGTATATCATATTTTTCCTGCAAGAGCAACACCGTTAATTCCATCATCAGACCCAGGTTATATCGGATCTTTACTATATCATATGACATTACCTCTGATTACAATTGTAATCATAGGTTTTGGGTCATGGGCGTATTTAGTTAGAAATTTCATAGTGGGAATAATGCAAGAAGATTTCATAGTTGCAAAAAAGACCATGGGAATTAATCAGAAAAAAATAATTTACACACATGCTCTAAAAAATGCAGCCCCACCAATAGTCACTATTCTAGCATTGAGTCTTTCAGGCTCATTAGGCGGTGCAATAATTACAGAAGCTGTATTTGACTGGCCAGGTATGGGCAGACTGTATTTTGAGGCAATTACAGTCATGGATCTACCCATAATTATTGGTGCCACATACATTTTGACAGTGTTTTTCCTGATTAGCATATTTGTTGCAGATTTACTGTACGGATATTTTGACCCACGAGTGAGAACAGGCTAATGAGTAGTATCACACCGCAAGAGATCAAGGCAGAATTTCTTAAAAGTAAGATAGGCATTGCAGGCATTGCCATTTTATCGATTTTAGTTTTTACATCAATTATTGTGGTTGTTGTAATTCCAGTAGAGACTTTTAAAGAATGGAACAATCCAGAAAATTGGATTTCATATCCCAAAGTTGCCATACCAGTATGGATTAATTTATTTTTGAATGAAAAAATTCCTGAACACAAAATTTTGAATACGCCAAATATCAACTATGATGTATCAGGAGACACATCAATTACATCTCATCAGTTTGGAGTAAATTTTGAATATAATGATTTTCCAAATGATTTTATTTATGAATTTTCTGCAAAATATTCAGGAACACCACTATTACAAATGGATGTAATACGTCCAGACGGAATACAATTAAAATTATTATCAACATCATTACCATATTCAGATTCAAATTCAATTCATAGTGAGAGAATATTTTCCACAGATAATTCAATTAGAAAAAACCTGTATCTGCAGTCAGACAAATTTTTATTTTCTGTAAATAATTTATCAACAGAAGACATCATTTTTTCTAAAACAGAGAATCATGAGCCACTAAAAGGAAATTATATTTTTTTAATTAAGATGTATGGCAGTAATTCGGAAGATCAGATTCCAGAATCCAGATTAATCATAGGAGGTAAGGCTTTTGGAATTATGGGTACAGATGAGTTGAGAAGAGATTTAGCCACAGGGTTACTTTGGGGAACACCTTTAGCACTTTTCATAGGGTTGGTTGTAGCAATAGCATCGGTGATAATGGGTTTGCTGTATGGGGTATATGCAGGGTATAGAGGTAAAAAAACAGATGAAACAATGATGAGATTCAATGATGTAATCTATGCGCTGCCAGCACTTCCATTTTTGATTATTCTATCAGTTACAATTAGCAACAGTATTTTTGTGATGATTGGATTTTTGATGATATTTGGTTGGGTCGGAGTAGCAAAAGTTGCAAGAAGCATGGCGTTGCAAATTAAAACCAGAGGATACGTAGAAGCAGCCAATATGATGGGTCAGAAAGATTCAAAGATCGTACTTAGGCATATTTTGCCACAGTTACTACCATATGCATTTGCCAGTATTGCCATATCAGTGCCAGCTGCAATTACAACAGAAGCAGGACTTAGTTTCTTAGGATTAGGCGATCCATCATTTCCAACATGGGGTCAAATTTTACATGATGCCAATGTATACGGTGCTGCTGCTAGAGGATTATGGTGGTGGATAATGCCGCCAGGAGTAATGATAGCAATAACTGGACTTGCTTTTGTCTTTATAGGTAATGCATTAGATGCAATTGTAAATCCAAAACTCAAAAGATAATTAATTTTGTAAATGAAATTTTCTAATTACATCCAATGTGGCATCGTTTAGTTTTATTGTGTACGTTGCGGCATTTGGATCCTTAGACTCTGATAATGTATCCGCAAATTTTGTTTTCTCTTGTTCGGTTGCACCTGCTTCGTGAGCACATAAAGAAAATGCTTTTAAATTTAGATTATTTTTTAGCAAATACGAAATAAATTTTTTGTACTTTTCCGTATCTGTCCAACCAATATTTTTTTCTGTACATGCAGCAATCCAAACATCAATTGAATTATGAAATATTACTTTTTTTCTGATTTCATCTAATGACATTGTTATATTTTAAAAATCAGCACGTTGCATTTTAGAACCACATCTAGGACAAGTGCCACCTTTGTGCTTGTTACTGCAAACTAGACACACATAGCGCACTCCAGTACCACTAGAGTTCATTCCAAAGAATCCACCGCCAGTTCCAGAATCGCCACCATAACCGCGCATATTATTCATGTAACGACGTCTCATCATAAAAGGCAATATAAGAAAAACAGCAATAACTATACTCACACTAATCATAGGATTAACGCCAAGAGAATTTAGAATCATTTGGATAGCAAAGCTAAATACTAATGAAACAATTAAAACTAGATAATATTTTTTGAGTTGAGGATTCAATTTAACAAAAGTACTCCTCAAAATACTTATAAAGTTTTGTCAGGATTTCTCATTCTTTCTATGATAACCTGAGAGAGATTTTTTAATTCAGGTAATTGCCAGACTTATCGAATCACCATTACTATCCCAAGCAAAGATATCATCATCCCCATAAGGAGATTGCACAATTAGTGACACTAATCCAAAGAAATTATGAAGATCGGTGACAGATGGATCAGCAGAACCACTTGGATGAGAATGGACCATTCCAACATAACTCATATCAAAAGGCAAAAAAGAGTGAGGGAATCCTGCAAATGTTGGCCCAGAATAATTAAACGGTGGAATTACCAGTCCATCAATTAAGATCTGCCCTTGTTTTGATTTACCTTTCAAGATAAGAATACATTCATTGGGATGCTTCATTTGGCAATAAGATAAAATGCTGTCTAGAACTTTTTTTTGTAAAGAAACATGTCTTTCAAGTTTTTTCTTTTTGAATAACATATCAAGACGTTATTGTTTAGAACTAATTAAATTTAGGATAAGTAATAGTATAAGCAGTATTAGAGAATTTTCTTAGTTTGACTTCAATGTCAGAGATTAATTTGGGAATAGTAGAATGAGATTCGTTAATTTCATCTTGAAATGTTTTGATTTTTAATTTAGAGTCTTCTTTATCAGAAAGAGCATTTTTCAGATCGCTTGTAAGATCAGATAATTCATTAGATTCAAGTGCAATCATTTGATCTTGAATATTTTGTCTTTTATCTACAAAATTAGTTACTTGTTTGATAAATCCATCTAATGCTTCTTCTGTTTCAGTTATTTGTGAAAATGATTTTTCAGCGTCTTTAACAGAGATAGAACCCGAAGTAATCCCTTTTCGTACATTTTCTAAAATAAGTATTATTGAATCTCTATTCTTGGAAAGTAATACCTCAAATGGGTCTTCAATTAATTTAGATAAAAGATTTTTTTGTTCTTTATCCAATGATGAAACATACTCATATCTACTAAGAGGCCTGGAAATTTTTGTGAATTGGGAATTGATTTCATTTTTTATTTGATGTTTTTTAACAGTAAATTCATCCAAAATTTGTTTTGAATCTAAAAATTTTCCATATTCATCTGAAGTTTGTATTTTTTTAATTGAATCTTCAAAGGAAAGAATTTTTTTGTCAAGTGAATCAATAAAACTATGAATTTCAGCAATTCGTTGTTTTTTCTTAGCAATGTTATTTTCCAAATCAACAATTTCTTTTAAAGATTCTAAAATTTCAGTAGAGAGGGATTTGGTATGATTGTGATTTTTTAACAGTTGTTGGATTTCAATATGATTCGAGTTCATTTGTATTAAAATTTCTTTTAATTTTTCGGCATATTTTTTTGCAAAAATGTGTATTACTCGAGTCTGTCGCCCAAGAACATCTCCAATTTTCTTCAACATTTGATTTAAAATAACGCTTAGATTGTCAGCGTCATCATAAGAGGTAATATCAGGTAAATGTATTGCATCTTTTTTTATCATATCAATTACTTGTTGTTTGCCTCTAACTACAATTATTCGAAGGTGTTTATCTATTTCATCAACCTGAAGATTATCTTTTTCAAGTGTATTTCCGATCATGATGAGTTCTGCAATAAGTGGTTCAGTATTGTTTCTGATAGATTTTATATCAGACAGAATCTGCGTTGTTCTTAATTCAAGTATTTGATGGATGATTTTAGATATATCAGATAACTGAATCTGTTTTTGTGAAGGAATTTCTTCAGATATTTTTTCTTCTTTCTTTTTACCCCATCCAAATACCATTTGTTAAGGTTTAATCTTTGGAGATTAAATGTGTTAAAGAAATAAAATTTAAAACGTACTCAAAAATACAGACAACATGACAAAAAATGTGAAAAAATCATTTCATACGGGCTCAGTTAAGAAAACTATTACGATCAGAGCATCAAAAGAAAAAGTTTGGCGAAAAATAAGTAACATAGCAGGGCTATCATCATGGGTAATAGATGTCAAAAAAACTACATATCTTTCGAAAAAAAGAAGAGAGGTCGGAGTAATACGCAAGATTACATTTACGGATGGCAACACTATTGAAGAGCATATAGTTGCGTGGAAAGAAAAGGAATATTTCACATACGTTGCAACATATGGATTACCTCTAAGAGTATACGTAGCAACAATTTCTATAAAATCAAAAAATAAAAAAACAACCCAATTAACATGGCAATCTTATTTCAATAGTAAAAAGATGTCAATGAAGCAGTTTATGAAATTTGTAACATTTATGGGAACATTTTATGAGACATCTTTAGAAAATCTAAAAAGAACACTAGAAAGTACAAGTAAATAAAGTGTAAATAGTATATCGCAAAAATAAATTCATGAGTGATATGCGCTATATCATTATCGGTATTACAGTTATTTTTTCAGGGTTTTTGATTTTAGGCATATTTGGACATGACTATCAAATTGCAAATATAGAAGCAAGTGAATTTGATGAATGTTATGAATATCATGATGGCAAAGAACCAGTCACAGTCAGCTGTGCATCGAAGATATTTGAACAAACTTTATTTTTTATAATTGTCATAGTATTGATTGTGAGTGGAATTATATCATTGGTCAAAGGTGTTAAAGGCAAATGGGATAACGAGGTCAAATCAGAAGACATGGTAGGTCCTGGTGGAGATAAAAATTCAGAAAAAGATTAGGTAGAAAATAAATTTAAAGATAGAACAAAATGCAATTGTTTTTGAGTAATTATAATTCTTCAGGATTATCTTCTTTTAACCGCTGAAAATAGATTTCTTCATAAGGCATATCTCTGATTTTACTTACAAAAATTATATTTAACCTTAAGGTATGTTTTGTTCTTAATTTCTACCCAAAGTGTAGTTGTAAAAAGGGGCAAAATTTTTCATTATGGCAGTTCAATAATTTTTTTCATATTTACAAATACTTGTTCTATTTCCACCATTCTTTCATTGAATTGTTTATCGGTCAGTTCATGTGGTTTTATCAAAGTAATTACGACTTCAGATTCATCGCCACTAGAAACTATTCGCATTGGAACATCCCATTTTGACTCTTGATCAATAAACACATGATCTAGAATTCCAAGAGACTTGTTTTCTTTGAATTTTAATCGAGCGTTCCCTCTAGGTGTTGAAAAAGACCACCAACCATCAGTAGTCATCTTAGCATCAGGCATCATTTTTGGAGGACAATTCAAAATAGCATCGAATGTATCTCCTGTTTTTTTGTTAACAAGAATAGAAATTGTACGAGATCTAGTCATGTTAGAATACCCAATTTAAGATTAAAAAGCATATAGTACAAATTCTTAGTGACTGGGCTTATTTATTTAAAAATTCTTTAATTTTTGTAAGATTTGCAACATTAGATTCATGAAACAACATCATAGATTCAGATAAGGAATCAGGCAAAACAGTCTTGAGTTTTTGAACTAATTCATCACCACTAGATATCATAGTGTCAATTAATTTTTCAATTTCATTTTTTTCATTTGACATTTAATTACCTAATCCATAATTTCAATTATCTTTTCTTACAAGTGTGGAGATTGTTCGAATTTTTTCTATTTTTTGGATGTTTCTAGATACAATCTCTCGGATTTTTTCAAAATTTTCAGCATCTAATTTTACCATCATATCATGAGTTCCAATAGTTCCAAATACGTCTTTAACTTGTTCTATTTCTTTTAATTTCTCCATAATGGTCTCTTCTGCACCAAGTTCACAATTAATCATAACATAAGCAGTAGTCACGATCTATCAACCATAATACGATATTTCAAAGTTTAGATCCAATCCTTTCCTCATTAAAAGAGGGATTTGAGGTTAAATTGAGGAAATAGTTACAGATTATATTCGGAATAAAAAATGTCTCAATATGGGATTAAAACAAAAAATCAAATCAATGATACAAGATTGTTCTATTTGTATCAAACTAAAATCAAATAAAGACGAAACAAAATCTTAAAAATCAAAGAATTAAAATTCATTTCATTTTTAGGTGTGAAAAGACAACACTAGACAAAATATGAACTAGGATTTGGGCATTAATCTAAAATAATAGATGGTTTATTGGATTAGCAATTGCGTTTGTCATAGGTGCAGCAGCATCAAAGTTAGTTAGTGCACTGGTAACTGACATCATTAATCCAATGGTAGGATTGGCTTTACCATTGGGGGAACTTAAAACGCTTCAAACCAATATTGTTAATAGTGCAACTGGGGTTATTTCAGAATTCAAGTAATGGAGACTTTATTGCAAATGGTATAGATTTTGCAATAATAGATCTAATTGTATTTATCATATACAAAGTACTATCAAAATTCAAGATAGTAAATGACAAAACAAAGGCAGTCTAAAAACAGCATACAATTAATTTGTATTTGAGTAGATATATCAAAAATTATCAATACATAATATTTGACCTTATAAAACTTAAAAAGTAAAAAAATCATCAGACAATATGCCAAATGATCAAGAAAACCAACAAAGAATAATAGAATTATTAGAAAAAATCCTAAAAGAACTAGTTGAAATTAAGACAAATACAAAAATTACATCAGATTTTGCTACATTAAGGTCAGAAATAATTCAGAGAACGAAAGGCCAACAAGTCAATCCATAATCTCGGTTTTTTATTCAAATATGCTAATCAACTTTAAGGGTTGATTAGGCCTTCTTTGATTAGAAACTGGATTCCTTGAATAAATGAATCATCGTCAATAGAGCCATCTGCCCACCACCCAGCATTGTTTTTAATCCAACTAGGAATTTCATTTGAACCAGTTCCTGAATTTTGAGTGGAAGGAATGCTGATTATTTTTTCTTTGATTAGAAACTGGATTCCTTGAATAAATGAATCATCGTCAATAGAGCCATCTGCCCACCACCCAGCATTGTTTTTAATCCAACTAGGAATGGCAGACGCAGGAATCACAGTTTTTGGCATGTCAGATTTTACCATTTCAAATTCAAATTTTTTAAAAATAGGTCGTTCAAAGTCATCATGTCCAATTCCTAACAGCACTATTTGCATCGAATATTTGCCTTCTAGAGAAGCATCAAGTATTCTTGTATCAATGCCATTTGGTAAAGTAATTCCCAAATGATTTGGATTTCCACCAGTGTTTACAATTTCTTTTCCAGATGGATCCTTTAGACCATATCCGTATCGTATATCAGTGGCTAGATTTCCTTTTGAATCAAAAAATACAATAGAAAAAAGAAAATCCTTGCTTTTAGAATATTTAGAATCATAAGAGGCAAGAGCATTAAATCCATTATCAAAGAAAAGTTCTTCAGACATTATTGATGATTGAAATTCAGGAATAATTGCAATACTTAGTTTAGAATCAGAGTTCTTGAATTGTTTTAGCTCATCATTACTAATCATAAAATGAATTATGTTAGTATTTTTGCTTGAATATTTATCATAATGCAAGTCTTTTGGAAGAATTAAAACGTCATTAACTTGACCATAAAAGCTGTTCACAGGTTGAAAAGGTAAGAAATCTTTTGGAATTTCAAAATAATTTTTTACAAAATCTATGTGTTCAATATGTGCCCAATCAAAAGGTATTTCAAAGATTATGGACTTGGAAGATTCATCATAGTGTAATTTTGTAATTGGATCTTGGAAATTTTTTGCAGAAATAAAATATTCAGTGTCAGAGGCAATTATCTTAAATTGTTGTTCATTAGGTATGATTACAATAGTTTCAAAGTGAATATCCTGAGTAGTTTGGGTTTTTGGATTTTTTGCCCCGATTATGTCAGTTTTTACAGTATATTGTCCACTATTAACAAACACAGGTCCAGAAATCACAGGTATGCTAGAAGATGTAGAAGCTAAAGCATTGGGTACAATTGGATCAACATCTCCATAATATTTTGTGCATTTCCACAATTCTTCTTGCTGACATCCAGATTTAGGCTGTATTTTGATATCTAGTTCTCCGTCTTTATCAAAAAACATTTGATTTGCAACCAATTGCGTGCCATAAAATATTTGGATTCGATAACTGACACTTTCGATATTAACATTAGTCATAATATCAAAAAATCGGATTTTCAGATTTGCATCAGAGTATTTTCCAGGAGTAAAATCTGCTGGAATTAAAGATGTACTTACTGTTACTTCCCCCATTCCAAAACTAACTGGTGGAGCTTGCTGACCACCATGATGCTGAGCAAAAGATAGTGGAAAAGAGATGGTAAGTGCCAGTATTATGTAAAATAACCATAAGTTTGATGTCATTTTTTGTAACGTAATATCTACAAAAATCATTGATAATTTCAACTTTTCAATCACAGATGAAGGTAAATATACAATATGACGATATAGTCTAGTTTATTTCAAACATATCTCAAATATTATAATACGTGATGAAATAATCAACAATATGATTCTAAATCTTGCAGGCATATTTTTACAATCAACACAAAAGATCGAAACCGCGACACTTGCAATAATTATTAGCTCTGTCACTGCTACAATTTTTGTAATCACATTATTGATAACTTGGAAAAGTGTTAGAGAAAACACAAAAGCAACATATTCTCAGCTATTACGAGGATTCCATGAGGATCTGATAAACAGATTAGACAAAAATTCAATTCTTAAAACTACAGAAGATTGTCACAGATACGCAAATGATTATCTAAACACCATAGATCAGATTGCTTTTCTAGATATACATAAAAAAATCCCCATAGGAATTGCCAAATATCTCAGTAGATTCTTTGCTTATGGCTTGATAATAATTGATTGGTATGATCATATGGTAGGTGAAGATTATAATCAGATTGCTAGGAAAAATTGGCCAAACTATTTTCTGTATTGTCAAAAATATGGGATAGTATCAAACCCAGATGACAGACTTCCAAAAATAATGTTAGATTATAATTCATTGCGAGAAAAAGAATCAAAATCTTAGAGCGCCAGGTAAGGGATTCGAGCCCCTGCACGCTTGCGCGTAGCCGTTTTCGAGACGGCCGCCGTACCACTTGGCTAACCTGGCAAGAAATCTTAGAAGCATCCACATAATAAAGCAAATCAGAACTAAAACAAATGATTTTGAATGAAATTAGTCTATATCAAATAATTCATCTTGAAAGCGCTTAATTATCTGCGCTTTAGATTTATTCCATTCTTGATCAGAGACATGATCAGAAAAAATAGAATAAAACCCATCAAAGGATTTTGAATTATTCATCAAAGTAACAATTAGTTGTTTTTCATCTGCAGATAATGGAAAATAAGAAACAATTTTTGAAAAATCATTTTGAGAATTTACCTTTATTTGATATATTTTATCTTTTAAATTTGAAGGTAGATTCAGATTTTTCATTGTTTAATGTGATTTTTATTTTTCATATAACTAATTGCAATCAAAATAACATCTACAAGCATATCTAAAACAGTCAATTTTTCACAATATACAAAAACAATAGTAAAAACAGGTAGTACTAGTCATAATTCAAAAGATAAACACAAAATAGCATAAAAAATCAATAACATACAATGGGATTAAATCTAAAAGAGCTAGTAGTCAGAGAAAAGACAACACTAGAATCATTTTCATCAAAAATCATAGCAGTTGATGCCTATAATGCAATTTACCAATTCCTAGCAAGCATAAGAGGTCCTGACGGACTACAATTATCAGATTCAGAAGGTAGGATTACTAGTCATCTTAGTGGATTACTTTACAGAAATATCAATTTCTTGTCTTTAGGAATAAAACCAGTATACGTATTTGATGGAAAACCACCATCATTAAAAACTGCCGAAATTGAAAGAAGAAAACAAATCAAAAAAGATGCTACTGTGAAATATGAAAAGGCAATTGCAGAAGGAAATATGGAAGATGCAAGAAAATTTGCACAGCAAACAACTAGCATGAAAGACGGCATGGTTAAAGAGTCAAAACAGATTTTATCATATTTTGGAATTCCATATATTGATGCACCTTCTGAGGGAGAAGCAACTGCAGCTCATCTGACAAATACAGGACAAGCATATGCATCAGCAAGTCAAGATTTTGATTCAATATTATGTGGCGCAAAAAGACTGATAAGAAATTTTACAAACAGCGGAAGAAGAAAAATTCCTAACAGAAATACATATGTGGAAATTGAGCCAGAAATAATTGAAACACAAAAAACACTAGATTCGTTGGGAATTACAAGAGAGCAATTAGTGGATGTTGGAATCTTAATTGGTACTGACTTTAATCCAAATGGTTTTGATAGAATAGGACCAAAAACGGCATTAAAAATGATCAAACAACATTTACGATTAGAGGACATACCACAAATTCAAGAGCAACTACAGGAAATTGATTATGAGCAAATACGGAAAATATTTCTTGAGCCAATTGTGGCAGATGTAGATGATATAGTATTTGGAAATGTGGATTATGAAGGAATGACCAATTATCTAGTCAAGGAAAGAAGTTTTTCAGAAGATAGGATACAATCATCATTGAATAGACTCAAAAAAGCACTGGAAAAAAAGAGTCATAACTTAGATCAGTGGTTTCAATAAGATTTGAATTTAATAACAAGTCAAATGTAAAATAAAAAATGCTCCAGACAGATGCAAGAAAAATTCTCAAAGATGCACCAATCATGTGGAGACGAATCAACTCTATTGGGATAATTCTGGATTGCAATTCTACTTATGCTAGTAAAATGGGATATGCAAAATCAGAGATTTTGGGCAGGCCAATATTTGAACACGTACCAAAAGAATCATGGGAAAGCATGAATGATTCATTGAAAATATGGTTTGAAACAGGAAATGTATCAGATAGGAAAATTACGTTTAAAAAACAAGATGGCAGTACGTTTCCAGGCTTGTTACATGCAACAAGTCTTTACGATGAAAAGAAGAATCTGCTTGGAAGCAATACTGTGATTTTTGATCTTACAGAAATGAGTGATGCAAAAATTGAGGAATTTGAAAAGTTTTTCAGCGAAGCAAAAAATAAACTAGATGAAATTAAAAACAATGAATACAAAAAACTAGATGAGAATTCCAAGTCAGAATATGATGGATTAAAGAAAATGTTTGATATGTTATTAACAACTGATTTGAAAGGATTAAAAAATATCAAATAGAAAACATAAGAAAAACAATTGATATTAATCAGATTTTGTTTGGATAGATTTTTGTAATTCTTCAAATGCAGACTGAATTTCAGATACAGCCGCACCATCTTCCAAAGTACTAATATCGCCAATAGTTTCGTGATTAGCTATTGATTTTAGCAGTCGTCGCATAATTTTACCACTACGAGTTTTGGGTAATTTTGTTACAAAATAGATTTGCTTTGGAGTAGCGATTGCGCCGATACCATTTCTTATTTTTATCAAGAGTTCTTTTTCTAAAATTAGAGTGTCAGTAATTACATTTTGTTTTAAAACTACAAATGCAATAATTGCCTCACCTTTGAGTTCATCTGGAATTCCACATACAGCTGATTCTGCCACATCATGATGAGATACAATACAGCTTTCAAGTTCTGCAGTTCCTATTCTATGACCAGATACTTTGAGTACATCATCGGCTCTGCCCAGTAACCAAAAATATCCATCGGCATCTTTTAGAGCGTAATCACCAGGATAGTAACAGTTTTTGTATTTCGACCAATACACATCACGATATTTCTCATCATCACCCCAAAGAGTCAAAAGCATTCCAGGCCAAGGATTTTTGATCACAAGATAACCTTTGGTGTTTGGAGGTATGTCGTTTCCAGCTTCATCTACTACAGATATATCTAATCCAGGAATAGGCCTAGTTCCAGAACCAGGTTTTAGTGGAATTGTTTCCAATCCAGGCAAAGCAGAGATCATCATACCACCAGTTTCAGTTTGCCACCAGGTATCAATTACTGGACATTTTTCTTTTCCGATTATTTTGAAATACCATTTCCATACTTCAGGATTGATTGGTTCGCCTACGCTTCCCAATAATCTAAGAGTTGAAAGATTAAATGAATTTGGAAGTTCATCGCCAAATTTCATAAACATTCGTAATGCCGTTGGAGTCGTGTAAAAAATTGTGACTTTGTATTTTTGAATAATTTCCCACATTCGTGATGCATCAGGAAAATCTGGTGCACCTTCATACATCACCTCAGTTGCACCATGCAGTAATGGACCATAAACTATATAGCTGTGACCTGTAACCCATCCAATATCGGCTGTACAAAAAAATACATCAGAGTCTTTAATGTCAAATGCCCACTTGAATGTAGAATACAAATGTGTCAGATAACCACCGGTTCCATGTAATACTCCTTTTGGCTTTCCTGTGGTTCCCGAAGTATACAAAATGTAAAGGGGGTGAATACTATCTAGTTTTTCTGCAATACAAGTATCAGAGATATTATGCATTAATTCATTCCAAAGCATATCTTTTGAAGATAGAACGATTTTATTTTTTGTTCTCTCTATTACAATAACATTTTGAACAAAATCAAAATCTTGTATAGCCTCATCAATTATTTCCTTGAGTTTTATTATATTACCGCGTCTATAGCCACCATCCGCGGTGATCACAATTTTTGATTTTGAATCGTATATTCTATCTTTAATTGAGGCAGCACTAAATCCAGAAAATATCACAGTATGTATTGCTCCAATTCTAGCACATGCAAGCATCGATATTGGCAGTTCTGGAATCATTGGAAGATAGATAGTTATTCTGTCGCCTTTCTGAACACCAAGTGATTTGAGAACATTTGCAAATTTTTGGACCTGAATCCACATGTCTCTGTAAGTGAGAATTCTGGATTCACCATTCTCACCCTCCCACAAAATTGCAGGTTTGTTGGCCTTGTTTTGATGAATGTCCAGTGTATTGTAGGATGCATTAATCGTACCACCCACAAACCATTTAGCAAAAGGGAGATTCCAGTCCAATGGTTTTTCCCAAGTTGAAAACCAAGTGAGATTTTTTGCTTGTTTTTCCCAAAAAGCGATAAAATCAGATTCAGCTTCTTTTCTAGTTGCAGTGTCATTATTTCCAAGACTGATGTTAATCCCTGACATCAAAATTGTGTAGAGGATCAGACTTGTAAATGTTAAAGAAAAAATAAGTTAAAAAAAAAATTATTGTGCTTCCATTCTGGCAAGCCAGTCGTCTTCGTTGCTAGATGTTACTGTTTTCACCTGTTTGGGTGGTTCTGGAATTGTTGGTAGAGATTCAGCAATAGAGGGTACTACTGAAGAGTATGTGACTGGTTCTGTCGGTACCTCTGGAAGTATGCTCTGAACTTTTTGTGATTCAGAATTGTCCAGATATGAAACGGCTGATTCTTGGAGATGTTTTTGTGGAGGAGCTGTTATGTTTAGTACTTCGGCATCAAGATCTGCAATTCTTTTCTTAACGTTCGAGATTTCTGCAGTTTCGTGAGTAACATGCTCGATTAGTTCTGCAGAGCACGTCTTTACTATCTCAAATGTATTATCAGAGATCTCATTGCTCTTGTATTGTACTCTGGCATCAAATAGCAACATCTTTGCGGACTTCAATTGTTCATCTAACTCTGTCAATCTTGCTTCAAGCTTAGCTTTGATTTGTTGTTCTGCCTCATCTAATGATGCAAGTTTTGACTTGTATTTTTCATGAATTATTTCTGCGTCTGCTTTCATGTCATCATTTTCAGAAACAATATCAATCAAGGCTTTTAGACGACGTAAAGTTAGTTGTTTTTCGCGAAGAAGTCGTTGAGAGTCTAGTCTCCATTTTGGAATGAATATAACAACATTGCCTTGAACCACTAATTGCTCATATTGGATTTGCTGTAATCCTTGAGAACCGCAGTCAACACCTACTGATTGGATGCTACCATCAATGTCAGTTATTGTTCCAATGACTTTGCCCATGAATGTTCCGTACATGTCTTTGACGTTCTTACCGATAATATCGATATCGTCATGTATCATGGCTTAAGGTTTAGAGATTTGTATAACCGGCAAAGTGTGAGAAAGGTTACTAGTTTTGGTAAGATTATTTTGACAGCAATCAAGGTTAGAGAAAATTTAGAAAATGAAATAATTAGCCTCAAAGTTATTGTCTTTGAATAATCAAAACTCTTAATTTTAGATACAAAATCAGATTAATCGTAAAGCATGGGACTTAAAGCAGAAGACAAAGCGGAACTAGAAAACTTGTTGAAAATAGCAACGAGTCAGATTCCAAAATATTTTAATTTAATAAATTCAACAAAGGAAAAATGGGAAATTAAAAACATGCATGAGTGTATTTTTGGAATGGTATTTGAAAAATACATTCATGATTCTGGTCAATATCTAACAAACAAAAGAATTGATGAAAATCAACCAAATACAGTTGAAAATACAATGGCGTTATTTGATGCAGGGATTGAGATTTTCAATGACCATGTATTAGACATTAAAAGACAAATCTATGAAAATTAGCATTTATTTTTCTAAAAACCACATACACTGGTTTGAGAAAACTAACTAACATTGGAATAATTTTTGATTCATGTTTGGAAAAACATAGTTTCTAATTTTAATTCCATGAGCAAATTAGAATATTCTGAATGGCAAAATGAAGAATTTTACAAATTGGCAAAAATGAGTTTAACTGAAATCAGAGAATATGTGTACAATAATTATCCCAGATCAAAAGCAAATTTTTTTATGAAATACAAATTGTCACAATACAGAAT
Organism: Nitrososphaeraceae archaeon; assembly: GCA_025930495.1. GTDB lineage: Archaea > Thermoproteota > Nitrososphaeria > Nitrososphaerales > Nitrosopumilaceae > Nitrosarchaeum. Next base: position 14,408 of record JAICOU010000004.1, on the reverse strand, counting down.
CTTTTTGCCCAGTTTGGAAGAGACAAACATCGCATGGAAAAAATAATCTAATTTCAAAACTAATTATTACATCGTTGCTTTAAATAGTCTGTTTTGTTTATCTTCCATGAAATCTTCCCAATTATATGATCTTCATCATAGGGTTGCAAATAATTTGAAAATCTGAAACTAAATGATTTGTGATTTGGATAATTCAAAATAATATACTACCAAAATTTCCACCAAGGTTTAGCTTTTGGTATCTCAACAAGAGTGCATATTCCATCAATTAATTTTGTTCCGGTACCACAGATTCCAAATTGAGGTTTCTCAACTTGCGGGGTTTCAGTTTTTGGTTCATCTAATCCAACTGCCTCATAAATTGAAGCGTAATCTGGGAAGTTTGCATCAAACCATTTTTTGTAGTTTGGTTCTTTGTTGTATCTATCAACATAAGATTGTGGATCTTTTGATTTATCTACAAATGATGCAATTCCTAATTCTTTAGTGGGTTCTGGCTCTTTAGATGGCTCTGGTTCTGTTACGGGTGCTGGTTCAGGTTTATTCAAAACATCGTTCACAGTAATTGTGATTGTTTGTCTATCAGTCAATGAACCTAGAGTTACAACTATGTCAAACACATAGGATTTGGCACCCTGTAAATCAGTTGGAGCCCAGGTAAACATGCCAGTATTTGAATTAATTTTTGCACCTGTTGGGGGATTTTTATCTAAGCTAAATGTCATGCCCGTGAGAGAATTATCAGTTATCTTGACGGTAAACGACAAAAGATTTCCTTCATTAATTGTTAATTTGCCCAACTGATTCAGCTTGAGAGTAGTCATAGGAGTTGCTGTGACTTCATTGGATGCAACACTTGTACCAGCGGAATTTATCGCATATACTTTGTATGCATACTTTGAGTTTATTACAAGATTTGTATGAGAGTATGTTGTTGTCGTACTTTTTGTATCTGCTACTAATGTGGAATTAGAACCAGAGTCTTTTCTTACTTCAATTTTGTAACCAGTGATTGGAGAGTTGCCATCAGATGACGGGGTACTCCAAGAGAGATTAATTTGAGTTGAAGAAACACTTGTCACAGTTAGTTTTATTGGAGGTGTAGGAATTGTGATTGTTGGAGTGGAAGATGATGGAGTATTTGAGACATCAGCTGAATTTGTTCTGGGTGTAGCAGATGCAGTATTTGACGGTCCAGTAGAACCAACACCAATATTTGCTGAAACTGCAAACGAATACGTCTTATCAGTTTCCAGATTACTTACAATGTAACTAGTAGTTTTACCATTAGTTGAACCTATAGTAGCATAAGCATCAATTCCAAATACTTTTTGGACATCATATCCATTAATTGATTGACCAAATGTATTAGATGGAGGTTGCCATGAAAGTTTAATCTGAGTAGGAGAAATTGCAGTAGCAATAAATCCTCCGGGCACTGTGGTTGCTGCTGGTTTGACAGATGAGCTTGATGAGGGATTGCTGATTCCTTTTGAGTTTATTGCATATATCTGATAAGAATAGGTTTTACTGGAATCCAAGCCTTCATGGATAAATGATGTAGCAGTACTTTTTGTGTCTGCAGTTATAGTAGTATAGCTAGCAGTACCTATTTTGTACTCAATTTTATAGCCTGTAATAGGAGTGTCAGTACTAGCAGGTTCATCCCATGTAAGGATAACAGATGTTGGAGAAATTGGCGAAGTCTTGAGATTTTTTGGAGTGTTGGGGGCAAGAGATGAAGATGTAGAATTCAATGCAAATGCCTGAAGTCTATTGTTATCAGTGTCTGCAACATATAGGAGATTATTTGCTTTATCTAATGCAAGTCCTGAAGGTGAATCAAATTTACCGTCAGAAGAACCAGAAGAACCAAACTTTTCTGTGAAACAAACACCATCAACAATCTTGTTAGTGCCACTTGGACAAGTAGTACTGGTAATCAGTTTGAATATTTGTACACGGTTATTATCAGTGTCTGCAACATATAGAAGATCATTTATCGTATCTAATGCAAGTCCTGAAGGTGAATCAAATTTACCGTCAGAAGAACCAGAAGAACCAAACTTTTTTACAAAACAAACTCCATCTGTTGCTTCACTAGTGCCACTTGGACAAGTGTTACCTGCAACTAGTTTGAATATTATTATTCTATCATTACCAGTATCTGAAACATAAAGAGTTTCATCACTATCATCAATAATCATATGAGACGGATTTCTCAGTGAATCATTTCCATCAAACGAATCAAAATTAAATAAAAAATTTCCTGATGAATCAAAAACAGATATAGAATCAGTGTCAATACTGGACACATAGATTTCTTTTGTAGACTTTAAGGTAGCAATTCCTTGGGCACCTCCAAGATATTCAGATTTGGCGTTATCAGAGGAACCAAATTTTAATTCAAATTCACCATCATTGTCATCAAATCTTTGAATTCGTTCATTGTCAGAATCAACAACAAAAAAATGTCCGAATGAATCCAACATGCCACTAACTGGATTATTAAATTGCCCATCACCATCATTGTCAGCTCCATTAGCATTATCATTACAATTTTGAATCAATACCATATCACAAAATGAACCAAATTTAAAATCATGATCCCCATCATCGTCAAATACGTTGATTCTATGATTTTCAGTATCTACTGCATAGATTGTGGCACCATTGTTGCTCACTATGACATCACGGGGGCTTTTTAGCTGCTCATTAGCCGTTCCAAGAGAACCGATTTTAAATGAAAATGTAGGTACCGCATATACCATTTGAGACGAGGCAGTACCAATTATCAGCAATAAACTAAGACATATGCTAATGGATAATTTCCTATTCAATGTATAGATGTTCATTCAAATCCAGATTTAATAAATTAGATAATAAATTTCACTACCCATTTGATCAATTGAGACTAACATTTGATAGTTGGGATAAACAAAGGCATTATGAAATATATCTAAAAATTTGCAAGAAAGAACGAAATGATGTAACAATGATACAAATAATGGTTATTAAAAATTAACAATTTAGAAGATTATTCAAATTTAAAAGATACTTATGGTAAGAATCAGTTAGACGGAAACATGGAAGAGATTGGAAGTAAGTGGGCAAATAGATTCATAATTGCAGCTATTCTTCAAGGCGGCGTAATAACTGCAATGTCCATAGTCATTGTCGGAATACAAATGTCATACACCCAAGTAAACATAATACAATATCTATCATTATCTTTTGAAGGTACTGCAAAATGGTTCTTTTTGGGAATCATATTTTATTTGATTGTTGTACTTGCAGTAGCAGTGTCTGCATTATTTTACAGTCATCTTGAAATTACATTAAAGAAAAAATTCTCCAAAGCATCAAACGTGTTGGCAGGCATTCACCTAATTGGAATGAATATTGGAGGAGCAGGAGCAATGATCATAATGGCATTTGCTGGATTGGCTGGAACTGGAGTACTTTCAATATTTACAGAAGGAAAGTTAGGTCCAAAATATCCTGCCATCATGGATTCTTTTATAGAGCCAATTGGTGGATTTATCGCCATACTTGCATTAGGAGTAATATGTGGAGGCATGGGTTTCATATTGGCATTTAGAAGTAAATAGATTTTTGTTATTCTTGTTTTGCAATCTTTGGTGTTCGTAGTAACGAAGCAACAATAACTGTTGTCAGAATTACAAATACAATAATTAATGATGTAACAGTTGGAATGTGATAAAATTCTGAAATTATCATCTTTGTACCAATAAATAATAACAATATAATTAAGCCAGGCTTGAGATATTGGAATTTTTCCATCATACCGCCAATTAAAAAGTACAATGCTCTCAAACCTAAAATTGCAAATACGTTTGATGTAATTACTATGAATGGATCTCGAGTTATTGCTAAAACAGCTGGAATAGAGTCCATTGCAAATACTAAATCAGTCAACTCGATAATTGCAAGGGCAACTAGCAATGGAGTAGCATGCATTATTCCATTAATTGGTATAATGAACTTGTTTCCAACCAGACTAAGATTTACTGGCATGAATTTTTTTAGAATTCTAACTGCAATATTTTTTTCTAATTCAATTTTCTTTTCTTCTTTTTGGATGATCATTCTAATTGCAGTATACCAAAGCAATCCACCAAAAATATAGATCATCCATTGGAAGTTATCTAGTAACGATGCGCCAACAAGGATTAGTATTATTCTCATTGCAATTGCACTTAAGATTCCAAATGAGAGAACTCGATGTTGATACTTGTGAGGAATTCCTAATGTAGTAAATACCAGCAAAAATACAAACATGTTATCTACGCTAAGCGATTTTTCTAGAGCATAACCAGTGACAAACTCTATCATCTTATCATTACCAAGTGTAAAGTAGATTACTACAGCAAAGACACCCGCAAGAGAAATCCAAGTGAGAGTCCAACCAAGAGCTTCTTTACTAGACATCACATGTTCTATTTCAGTTGACTTGGTTTTGCTCAGTTTTCTTTTAATTTTGTGGAATAAACCAAGATCAATTGCTATTGTAACTGATAGAATTACAAAAAAGAGAACCCAAAGCTCTAATGTAATCACACCTGACTCTACTGGCAAATTGATTCATTTCATTTAGGTTATGATTATAAATCAATCTTGAAATCTAGTTGGATTAGAACAAATGCGTTTCAAATTCTACACAAATCTAAGTTGGAATTGTTGCCCAGCCTCTTTCAAATAATCGTAATTTTGTATCGGGTTTGACACAAGCTGGTGAACCATCACTATTTTTTATGATTAAGACAAGAGTAGGTTTACAGTCAATCAGATCAGATTGGATACCATTTTTAGATTGTTTTAATGGTGACAAAATAATGTCTTTTTTATTTTTAGATATGGCAATTGTTGCAATATATTCTTCGGATATGTCCTTTGTACTAATAGGGTACGGTAAGACGTCAATTAAGGTAATTTCATATGAATCCACATGAAAAGTAGGAGTTTCATTTGTAGTCAGGATTATTGTCTGGTATTGAGTTTGGTTGTAAATATGAAGTGTAACAGAGGCACGCCCCTCCCAAATACACGTCACGTCTGACGGGCATCTTGAATCTTCTATTCTTGAAAATTCCACATCAAGATTATCAATAGATAATGTCTGATGTAGTTTTATCACAAAAGGTTCATCAAATTCTATTTCTTTAGATTCTAATGCAAAGGATACCCCCACAGTTCCAATTAAAATCAAAAAGATTACAAGATATTTCATTATTTGATTAAATGAAGGATTAGAAGTTCATAAGTGCTTCTAATCTTTTGTAAATAGATTGATGAGATAATGGTCGAGAAAACCTCAGTCCATCTATTGATTCACATTATCGAAATTAGAATAAAAGATTCACGTAGAAATTATCAGTATGAACTAAATACTAAATTGTTAAACTAGTAATGATTGGAACTATCACCAAACAACTAACCGTTGTTGGTCTTAAGATCCAATTTATTAATTTGAATATGTGACTTGTTGATAAAATAAGAGTAAGTAGAATCAACAGACTAGACTTTTATTTTGACATAAAGAATGAATTGGATCATCAACATATTTGAGGCAAAATTTACATTGTAATTGAATAGGCTGCAAACAGATCTTGCAAAATTTTATAATACTTAACACTTGGCCGCAGTTACGGCATGAATCAACTCTCATAGTATAACTTTGGCAAAATTTCTATTAGATCTTTTGGATGTATTTTATGTACAACAATGTTCAATATGGATTTCATATAGATCTACAAGATTTTTTGTTTTTACTATTTATATCAAAACTCACAGATAATGAAAAGAAATTCCAAAATATCAAAACGCTTACGGAAATAATATTATTGTAGGCATATTGGTCTACTAGGATTAATCAAATCTAAGAATCATTTTAGAAATTTTAAAATTTAGCTACACATAGCGAACAACATGATACAGAGAGAAGAATTAGAACAAATTTTGAATTTTGTAGCAAAAAGATGGCTAGAGATTACAAAAGAACCAAACAATAAAGTCATGGGAACGCTGCCAAGCAATTTTTGGATGAATTCCGTGGGTGGAAAAGCAGGGAAAGGCAGATGGGTAACTGCATTAATGTATACAGAAAATGAATCAGATGCAAATGCATTCAAAGAGGTGTTACTAAGATGGCAGACAAAAGGGATGGAAAAAAATCATGCCCCCGATCTAATACAAATTGGAAAAAAGAAATAGACTATTAATAATTGAAAAACTTGACAAATATATTGTCAGAATTTTCAATTAAAGAAAAAGAGATTCTTTTTAGTCATTTTTCAAATACAGATGATAATGTCTTTGCAATAATCACACCAAGACAAGTTGATCGAGGTGCATTGATGTCAAGATACAGCAGAACAGACAAAAGTATGCGTAGAATATTTTTAGATGAGTTTTTACAGAATAAAAATAGAGGAGAGGAATTTTACAACCGCGTACTCTTAGAATATGGGGATGATTCAGTTGCAGAATTAGGTGAAGCCCAAATTGCAATCGAGGGGCTCTCAAATATTGCAGTTAAGAAAATCGAAGACAGAAGAATAGGATTATCATATTTGGAAAAATCATCAAGATATGTAGCATGGAATAAAAAAATAAACGGACAATATAGATTCTATAGAGAACCAACATTAATGAAATCAAAATTTGGAGATTTGTATTTAGATACATGTAATTTTTCATTTGAAATTTATTCAAAAAATATTGAACCTATGATAAAGTACATACGAGAAAGATACCCAATTGAAAAATATACTTTTAAGGACTCAAAAGATGGAACAGAAAAATCATTTTCCAAATTAAAAGAAGAAAACGACATCAAGGCGGCAAATATGATTTACAATGGTTCTACAAAAGCAAAAGCATTGGATATTTTACGTGGACTTTTGCCAGCATCTACATTAACTAATGTAGGAATTACAGGAAACGGACGCGCTTTTGAGTATCTTCTTACAATACTTGCATCATCAGAACTGAAAGAAGAGCAAGATTTAGCCTCAAAAATCAAAAAAGAGCTTGATACTACCATCAAAGCGTTTGTTAGAAGAGCAGATGATAAATACGGAAAAGCATTTCAAAATTATTTACAACAACTAAAAAAAACATCAAAAATAGTAACAAAAGAAATCAAACCAAAAATATTTTCAGGAGTAAGAACACAATTAGTTGATTATGAGTCAGAAAAAACAGCAATAGACAAAATCATCACAAGTATAATCTACGAACAGTCTCCAAGTACATCTTATAATATTATCATGCAGCAAGTAAAAAAATTATCAGATAAAAAGAAGAGAAAAATAATCAGTGCGTTTACAAAATTGCGCCAAAATAGACGCCATAGACCATCAAGGGCATTTGAAAGTGTATACTATACATTTGATTTGCTCAATAATTTTGGAATGTTTAGAGATTTTCATAGACATAGAGCGCTTACATTAGAAAGACAATTGTTAACAACAGATCATGGGTATAATATTCCAAAGGAAATCAAAATTCTAGGAATTGAAAAAGAGTACAGAGAGTGTCTGACAAAAACAAAACAAACATTTGATAAAATCAGAAAAAAGCATCCAGAGCAGGGACAGTATGTTGTTAACTTTGCCTACAACTATCCATATTTTATGAAATTTAATCTCAGAGAGGCATGTCATTTAATAGAATTAAGAACCGTTCCACAAGGACACATTGATTATAGACAAGTTGCACAGCAAATGTTCAAAGAAATTAACAGAGTTCATCCCAACTTGAGCAAAATAATGAAATTTGTGGATTTGAAAAAATATGACTTGGAAAGATTTGAATCAGAAAAAAGATCTGAGGAGAAAAGAAAGAACCTTAAAAAATAGAAAATATTCTAATACAAACAAAAAGAGATAGAGACATGGCAGATAAAATTGTAAAAACACCCAAAGAATGGAAAGAAACATTGACACCTGAGCAATTTGAAGTGTGTATCAATAAGGGGACAGAACCACCATTTACTGGAAAATATTACAACAGTAAAGAAAAAGGGACTTACAAGTGCGTCTGCTGTGGAGAAACATTGTTCAAATCAGATACAAAATACGATTCAGGTTCTGGATGGCCAAGTTTTTGGCAACCTCTTTCAGATGAAAAAATAGAATACATATCAGACACAGATTATGGGATGGTACGCACAGAGGTAAACTGTAAGAAATGTGGTGCACATTTAGGTCATGTTTTTGATGATGGACCAAAACCAACCAATCTTAGATATTGTATTAACTCAATCTCACTTGATCTTGACAAGAACGATGAGTAAAAGAATAGGCATTAGTCACTCATGAGCACGTGAACCAAGAGAATTCAAAAATTATTAATAAAACACAGTCAATGATAAGAAAATCAAAGAAGCAAAATGAATCACAGTAACAAATCAGAAAGGAAAGAAGGAATTTGAGAATAATACTTTGTGGGTTTGGCGTTGTTGGTCAAAGCTTGGTAAAATTATTTGATTCAAGATCAGAGGATCTCTATGCAAAATATGGATTAAAACCACGAGTTGTAGGTGTCTTTGATAGCAAAGGTAGTGCTGTAGATACATCGGGATTAGAATTAGAAAGACTGATAGAAGTAAAGAAAAAATTTGGAACCGTAAAAAACTATGCTAACACAAAAAATAACATGTCAGGGATAGACATGATCAAGAATTTAGATGCAGATGTAGTAATTGAGACTACTGCCAGCAATTACAAAGATGCAGAACCAGGAATGACTCACATAACAACTGCAATGAAAAGAAGAATGCACGTAATATCGGTAAACAAAGGTCCGTTAGCACTAGCATTTCCATCATTAATGGAACTAGCAATTTACAATCAAGTTATCTTCAAATTTAGCGGAACCGTAGGTGGAGGGACACCGATTTTGGATTATGCAAAAAATAGTCTCAGGGGTGAAAGAATAATGTCGTTTTCAGGTATCCTAAATGGAACGACAAATTATATTTTAACAAATATGGCAAATGGATTATCATTTATTACTGCTTTAAAAGATGCAAAAGACAAAGGGTATGTCGAAGCAGATGAATCATTAGATTTGGATGGATTGGATGCAGCTGCAAAGTTAGTAATTCTTGCAAATTGGGTCATGGACATGAAAGTGACAATGCCAGATATCAAATGTAAAGGGATACGCAACGTAACAGCAGAGGATATTAAAAAAGCAAGCAAAAACAATTGTGCTGTAAAATTAATTGCTTCATGTAATAAAGAGCTGATAGTAGAACCAAAAGAAGTATCAGTAGATGATCCATTGTGTGTCAATGGAACATTAAACGCAATTGCATTTACATCAGAACATTCCGGTACTCAAACAATTATTGGAAAAGGAGCAGGTGGAATGGAAACGGCAAGTTCTATTCTCAGAGATTTGTTAGACATCAGACAAGAGATAGCAAAAATTTGAAATCCAATTTAATCTCAAAAAGTGAGACAGCAGATCTACTAAAAACAGTCTCAGAAAAGTGGAGAATTGAATTTCCAAAAATAAAGAACCTCAAAGTACACCAAATTGCAGATGAAGCACAAATAATCACAGGTCAAGGAATAAAAATTTTAAAAGTTAATGATGAGTATCTGCCATTTTTATCAGAAACTCAGTTACTTGAAAAATTTCCTCATGTAACAGTAGACATGGGAGCAGTGAAGTTTATGTGTAAAGGAGCAAATGTGATGAGACCTGGAATCAAAAGTCACAATGAATTTGAAAAAGAGAAAATAGTTTGCATTATTGAAGAATCACAGCATAAATTTCTTGCAGTTGGAAAATCTCTTGTTTCAAGTTCAGAATTAGAAAATATGGAAAAAGGAGAAATCATAAAAAATATGCATTACATTTCAGACAAGTTTTGGGAAATTGGAAAGACGATTTATGATTAATACCCTAGTTTGCATAATCCAAATACAATAGAACAAGAAATTCGCTTTATAGATGACTAGATTTTTTCTGTAAATTCTTTGGTGCCATCTTTAGTGATAACAAGTATATCAAGTCCATCACCGCTTGCAGAATCTCGAAGTGCAGCAGAGCGAACAGCTCTTTTTGCTAAATCTATTGCTTCTTCTTGAGTCATGTTTGGTTTGAATTGAGGATCTAAAACGCCCAATGCCATTTCAGCACCGGTTCCAACTGCAGCATATTCGTCTGGAAGAACAGAACCTAATGGGTCAAGAGTATACATGATAGGCTTGCCAACTACACCGCCAACAATAACCTGAGTCAATAATGGAAAGTATCTTCGTTCATACATCATATTTGACATCATTTTAGCTACAGTGTTTGGTGGAACATCTCTTTTGAGCTCCATTTTTCTAATTTTTGCAAGTGCTGCAATTTGTAATGTTAAAATTTGCATATCAGCTACAAGCCCAGCACATGTTGCACCCACTTTTGAAGTGATTGAAAAAGTCTTTTTTGTAGACTTGCTTACAAGAAAATTCCCAAATGCGATCCTTTTTTCACTTGCAAGAACTATACCACCATTAAAAGTAATTCCTACAGCCGTTGCGCCTGGCATGTACATGGACATAATTGAAATTATTCCGGAGCATAATAAAGGGCTTTCTCCTTTTAGATACAAAAAACGAGATAAAATATTTTATACGCTAAGAAACAAAATATAGTATTGACTGAAGCCAGCATTCACCAGACAAAATTAAATGACATTACAAATTGGGGCATCAGATCTGTAATAGGAATAATTTTCATAGTACACGGTTCAGGAAAACTAAATCCAGGATTTGGGGGATTTCTAACAGGACAATTAGGATTTCCGCCAGAGATGCAAATACCAATTGCATTAGCAGAGATGATACCAGGAATATTGTTAATTGTGGGTATCTTTACACGAATTTCTGCATCGATGTTAACCATAGTTATGCTCGGTGCAATATTATATGTCAAAAAAGTAACCAGCCTAACTGGAGAGGGAGGAGTTGAGTTTGAACTAATATTGCTTGCAGGTTCACTAGTGATAGTTGCTGCCGGTCCAGGAAGAGCATCACTTGCACATATAATTAAAAAATTACCTAGATGTCTTCACTAGTCTTTTCCAAATTTTTCCATTATAAGACAAATACATTTTGTGGTTTTTTTCAATAAATCAACTCTAGTAAATTCATTAGGAGAATGGATACGAGAAAACATGTAGGTGCTACCAATTGAGATGCAAGGAGCATTCAAAGCATTTACAAAAGAATGCATCGGACCAGTTCCTGCATTTGAAACATTAAGAACTGATTTTCCAAATGATTGATCAGCTGCTTCTTTAACTTTAGAAACAAATGGATCAGATGGATTTGTTCGTGCAGCTGATTCACCATGAAAAATTTTGATTAACACATCTCCATACCCTTTTGATTTCAAATGCTTTTTCAATCGAAGAACTTGTTTTTTTGGATCCATTTTAGGAACTAGTCTAAAATCAATTTTGACTAGTGCCTCTCCAGGAAGTACAGTTTTTGCACCATTTCCAGTATAGCCTGAAATAAATCCGGCAATATTACAAGTTGCGCCTCCAACCAGAGCTTTTTTTGCACTCAATCCATGCATATTGCCTACAAAGGATTTTATCCCAAATTCTTTTTTGAATGATTTTTCATCAAAAGGTTCTTTTGAAATTATTTCCAAATCTTTTTTTGAAAGTGGTGTTATTTCTTTATACCAATTTTTAATGAGAATTTTACCATTTGAATCTCGTAGTGTTTGTACAGCTTCAATTAATCGCCATGCAGGGTTTTTGATCAAAACAGCCAAGCTTGAATGTGCATCGCGAATAGATTCCTTTACAGATAATTCGACATAGAGTAATCCCTTCATTCCAAGACCGATGATAGGCCTATTTTGTGAATCAACATAACCAAATTCCCAAATCACACCATCACATGAAAATTTCTTTTGATATTTTTTCAGATATTGATCAATATGTGCACTGCCTGTCTCTTCCTCGCCTTCAATTACAAATTTAATATTACATGGAACATCTCCAGTAGTTTTCAAATATGCTTCGACTGCCTTTATTCTAGTGATTAGTTCACCTTTATCATCAGATGAACCTCTACCAAAAATTTTATTTCCTTTGATGTTTCCGCTAAATGGAGGATCATCCCACAACTCAAACGGCTCTACAGGTTGAACATCATAATGATTATAAAACATCAAAGTCTTGTTTGGGTTCTTTTTTGATTTTACCTCTCCATATACAATCGGTGCCACATTTTTTAGTCGCAAGATTTCAGATTTTATTCCAGATTTTTCTAGTATTTTTTTTACTAATTGTGCACATTCTTCAATTCCTTCGTTTTTTGCAGAAACACTTGGTTGTTGAATCAGTGTTTGCAAGTCAGAGATTAAATTATTCATATGTGCATCAATATGCTTCAGAGGAGGTATAGTACTCATACAATTCTATCAAATGGTTTCATGGCATTTGGGAGTTCATCTAATAGATCCATAGAGGTCATGTGTAACCCAAACTTCTTTTGAGTTGCTTTTCCAGCCAATCCATTGATAAAAGTGGCAGCTGCTGCAGATTCTAAAGCATTACGATTTTTTGCCAACATTCCGGCAACCAATCCAGACAAGACATCACCTGTTCCACCCACAGTCATTGCAGGGGTTTTTTTCTCATTGAGATATGTTGTAGTACCGTCAGAAATAATATCAGTTGCACCTTTAAGTAAAACAGTAATTCCATTATCTTTAGCATTTTTTTCAACCAATGAAATTCGTTCTTTTTTAGAATCTGGAGGTATTGTCCCAAATAAGCGCTTAAACTCTCCAGCATGAGGTGTCACTACAACATTTTTGTTAGGCAAAAGTGGCAACACATCAGGAACAAGAGCACTTGCATCTAATGAAAGTCGTACATCTCTATCCAAAAGAGACTTTATCAAAAGTATCAAAGATCCTCGTTCTTGGACTGCAAGTCCCATTCCAATTGTTGCAGAATCTAGTTTGTGTGGCAAAGCACCTAGAAGTTTGTTAACAGCACCACGTGTTAATTTTTGATCAACTAGTGGAATCACAATAAGGTTTGGAGATATCGCACGCGTTGGAGTTACATTAATTTTTGGAACTGAGGTATACACAAGATCAACTCCACATCGTAATGCTGCAATGGAAGACAAGATAGGAGCTCCATGATAGATATAGCTGCCACCAATAACTAAAACAGTACCATTGTCACCTTTACGAGATTTTGCTTTTCGTGCAGGTATGAATTTTTTAACAATTGTGCTTTGGAGTAATTTTCTAACCAATACAAAATATAGTAAATGCTGGAGGGATAAATCTTGTTTTTATCTAAAAGTATGTAAGATTAGGTTGATTTTGTATCAGATTCGATACTGTGTTCAGATTCAGAATATGATGAAGCATTAGATTTTTTCTTTGAACTCCTGCCAAAAAATGCCTTTCTTGCATAGCAGAGATAAGTTGTATGACCTATTCCCTGAAAAGAGTGTCTAGTTTTTCCTTCACGTGCCTCAATTGTTCTAATAATATGTTCGGTGGATTCAATATCTGTAAACTCATTTTCAACTAGCGCCATAGTTAATTTTTCTAGCTGATTCATCGTAGGACAAATTGCAAAAACAGCACCACTTCCCTTGAGCATTTTGCGAACTTGTGGAAGTACAGTCCAAGGATCACCTAGATCAATTAAAGCTACATCGGCATCTTCAAGTGGCATTTTTTTTGCAGTTTTTAAATCCAAATTTTGTTGTGTAACATATTTTGACATTCCAGCTTTCTTGATATTTTTTTCAGCTATTTTCATAAAATTCTCATCAACATCAAAAGTATAGACATGTCCTCTTGGTTTTACTACACTTGCAACAAATGAGGTAAGAGAACCACTACCAGTACCAATCTCGAGAATTTTTTGGCCGCTTCCAATACCAGCTCTTGCAATGATGTAACCAATGTCTTTAGGATAGACTATTTGAGTGCCATGCTGAAGTTTCATTACATAGTCATACATTGTAGGTTCGATGAGATAGACATACTTATCTTTGTTAGTAACTAGTCTAGAACCATATTCTTTTCCTATGGCATCAGCATGTTTGATGACACCTATATGAGTATGAAGTGATTCTTTTTTAGATATTTTAACAAGCCATTTTTTTGATTGATTAAAGTAAAACAATACAGGAGAATTTTGTTTAATCTTGGCCATGAGTTTTTTTTAAAAATTTTAGATAAGAATCTACTGGTTAATCTAGCCAGCAGGAAAATAATCAATTGAAAAATATTGAAGGAAAATATCTTTCTTAATTGTTCTTCCTTTGTTTTTAGGATCTGGATCTTCACCATAACTACATAGTTTTACTCCAAGGAATATTCCTATG
>JAICOU010000097.1 GCA_025930495.1 Nitrososphaeraceae archaeon | reverse complement strand
TTGCCGTTAACAGTAACGTCTGGTTCACCTTTTGCCTCATCAGTATCGTTAATGTCTGAATCAATTACAACTACTTCAATGACCTGAGGTCCTGACATGTAGTTATCAAACTGTGAGTTTTCTGCGGAGACAAATAGGTTAGCGTTGGCTGCATGTGCTGCTGGCAGCATAGCTGGAGCAGCAAATGACATACCACCTGCTAACATAATTGTCATTAATGTAAGACTAGTTATTTTTCGTTTTATTTCGTTATTCATGTTATTGGCTTTTCTCTTTAAAATTTGTATATAAGACTAATGGACGAATTGTCCACAAATTAGAGATTTTTTGTAGATATTTCATGCTTGAACAATAGTTTGTGTAAATTATTGATTTTATCATATAATTATTACAATCTTGTGCTGTTTTTAGATCAAGACAGTAAGATCTGAGTCATTATTTAATTATATTTGTAATTATTTTATTGTTTTATTTTAGTTTTATTCTTTACTGATATGGTACAAGTAAAAAAAAGTGCAAAAATTTCTTTTTATTAAAGAATAAATAATTAAATACTATAGATATCTATATGTACCTATGGAACAAACATCAATCGCAGTATCAAAGAAATCAAAAGATCAATGGCTAAAATTCAAAAATCATCCCAATGAATCATTTGAGGACATGATTAATCGAATTTTAAAATCTGTCATAGAAGAAGACGCAGATTTGCTCACTGACAAAGATCTTTTAGAAATTGAAAAATCCATGCAAGAGATAAAAAAAGGCAGGTTCATTACTCATAAGCAACTCAAAAAGAAATATGGTCTATGACTTGGACTGTAATATGGTCTAAAAGAGCAGAAAAACAGCTTGATACATTACCAAAAGAAGTAATAATTCAAATTTTAAAAAAGACTGACGATATACAAGCAGAACCTTTTGCATATATTGAGAGATTATCAAACTCACCTTTGTACAAGTTTAGGGTGGGAAATTATAGAATTATTGTTGATGTGATAAATGACAAGCTGATACTGCATTTTGTACTAGTGAAAAAACGCTCAAGGGTTTATGATTAGAATTATGCACTGTCATATATCTAGTCCATCCAAAGAAACATCAGACTTCTGATTCTGAAGGATGTCTCTGATTCCAATCACCAATTATTCTTTTATTTGTATCAATTATTTCTTGCTTGTCAATTAGATTGATTTTCAAATTTATTGATCATATATCAAAATAATAGTAATTAATGATTTTATTTAGATGTATGAATTACGTGTGTCTGAATCTACACCAGAAAATAGAAATGAGAAATTGTTTTCCAAAGTTTAGAAAATCTAATGGCTTTTAGCCAGTGTATTTTTTCCTAAAAGTTCATTATACAATGATATGGCTTCTTGCTCGTCTTTTGGACCAACCATTACAGCAGATCCCTTTTTCATAAAGCTTACAGAAAGATCATTTGTCCTCATGGATAAGCCCAAGTTACCAAGATTTTCTACGATGAATCCTTGTTTTTTTGCAAGGATAGTAACTTTGTTTGTATCAATATCAAATGTTTCAGTAGGAGTGATGGAGTAAGTTCTCTTTCCACGATTTCTTCCACATAGTTCTTCTAAGATTAATTCTTCTTTTGGTACAGCTGCAATTTTTCCTGTTCCACAAATTGGGCATTCCTCAGCTCTAAATGTTCTAGTACTGGTAAAATCAAGATTTTCCAAATCAATGTGGAGAATTCTTTGTGATAGACTAGGTTTTTTTCCAATAATAATTTTGACAGCTTCCGATACTTCAATTCCTCCAACAATAGAAAGTATTGATGGATGAACTCCTTCAATGCTACAGGTCGGCATTGTGTCTTCGTTTAGTTCAGGAAACATGCAATAGTAGCATGCAGATTCTTTTGGCAAAATTGTAAATGTCTGTCCTGACACTCCAACTGCGGCACCTGTAACAAATGGAATTCCAAATTTAACACATGCTTTGTTTAGCGCATATCTTGCATTGACACTATCAAGTGCATCAATTACAACATCAAACCCTTCAACTACTTCAAGTGCAGTATAATCATTTACTGAAATAGCCAATGCTTCTATTTTACAATCAGGATTTAATTTTTGCAGTTTTTTTGCAGCAACTTCTACTTTTACTTGACCAACATCTGATTCATCAAACATTGTTTGACGATGCAGATTAGATAGTTCTATTACATCTCTATCAACAATTCGTAAAGTACCTACACCCATTGCAGCTAGTCTTGATGTAATTGGGTTTCCCAATCCACCAACGCCTACAACGCAGATTTTTGCATTTTTTAGCTTTAGTTGTCCTTGATAACCAATCTCTTCAAGCATTACTTGACGAGAAAATCTATCTAGTTCTTTGGCAGATAGTTCTTCAGAACCACCAGCTACTGCAGGTAAAATATAGACCTCATCACCGTTATTTAGAACAGTTTCCATACCGCTAGAAAATTTTGAATTTTTTCCATTAATGTAAATATTAATCAAAGAACGCGGTGTTCCATCATTTTCCAATACTCTTCTCTTAAAGTCATCACCCATAATTTCAGATATTTTTAAAAAAGCACTAGTTAGAGAATCAGCTGAAATCTCTGTCTTTTTCTCTCCACCGCCTTGATTTAGTACTGATGGAATTGTAAATGTAATATTTGCCATTCTAGTTTACTACCGCCGATATTTCTGTGATATTTGCCTTCATTACTTTTGGTTTTGGCAAAACTTCCATTATTGCCTCAGTTGCTTTTAATCCATTTCCAGTAACATAGCACACTACAGAGTCATTT
>JAICOU010000114.1 GCA_025930495.1 Nitrososphaeraceae archaeon | reverse complement strand
GCAGGTTTTTGGGATGCAATATCTCATCTACAAAAAGAGCCTGAATTCTTTTGGAGTATTCCACACATTGTAGTTTACACTGGCGTTTCAATAACTACTAGTGCGGCAATCATAGGATCGATTCTTTTACTTAGAAACTCTACAAAAAATTCTCTAAAAAGTGGAATTATTCTAGTAATTACTGGTTCACTAATTCAAATAATTTCAGGATACGCAGATTCGCTTTCACATGATATTTTTGGAATTGACGGTCTACTCTCTTGGTCACATCAACCACTAGAATTTGGCCTAGTCTTATCTGCATTAGGTGGATTTCTAATATTAAAAAATCTAGAAAAAACAAAACTCAAAGTATTTCTTCCTTTCTCAATTATTTCATTTTTATTTTTTACAACCTGGCTTGTTTTTAACCTAGTTTTAATTTTTGGCCATACAATACAATGTCTTCCAGTCTATGAGATATTCTCATCTGGCTGTTCAATATTGTAATTTTTTAATTTTATATACGATGACACAATAATCATTACTGAACCTACCAGTATAATCACACCTGGAAATATCATATCTTCAGAGTTTGCATCTCCAAGCTCAACTTGCAGATTTATCTGATTCTCAGATGGATTTGTTATTTTTATGGTATGGATTCCACTTTTTTCAAAATCAAAATAACCAACAGACATCTTTGTTTGAATAATTTCTTCAGATATTATGTTCTGATTCCTATCTAAAATCTGAACAAATACCTGATCACCTGCAAATTCTGGCATGAATACTTTGTAGTATCCAATGCCTTTTCCGTTAAAATTCAACTCCATATCATGCGAGTTTGTTGATTTTAACACAACTTCTTCAGATATTCTGTCTCCCTGGAGAAAAACAAATGATATCCAAATCATTCCAATTACACTTAACAATAAACCGATTTTGAATAGAGAGATCTTCAATTCATCTAGTAAGTGAATTGCTTGTTTAATAAAATAATCTGAGGGCTCGGAGGGCTTCGATCCCTCGACCTAGCGGTTCGAAGCCGCTCGCACTATCCAGACTGTGCTACGAGTCCAAACAAGTAAGAATTTAACAGGCCTAAATATCTGTCTAGGTACTTTGAAAATATCTAAGAAAGTAGCTGGTGTTGAATATGCAATTAGAGATATTGTTCTAGCTGCAAGAAAAGTTGAACAAACAGGAATGAAAGTTGATTATCTCAATATTGGTGATCCTGTACAGTTTGGTTTTCAACCTCCTGACAATGTAAAAGAGGCAATGATTAACGCAATAAGAAAAGGAGAAAACTATTACTCTGCATCAGAAGGTCTCAAAGAACTAAGAGTAGAAATTGCAAAAAAAGAGAATACAAAGGGACTATCAATTTCAGCTGATGATATTTTAATTACAAATGGTGTCTCTGAAGGACTTGATATGGTCATGTCATCAATTGTTGAAGAAGGTGATGAGGTATTATTGCCAGGACCATACTATCCACCATATGCCTCATACGTCAGACTACATGGTGGAATTCCTGTAGAATTTGCAGTTGATTTGGATAATTCTACACCTGACATTGATGATATTAAATCAAAGATTACCTCAAAAACTATTGCCATTTGTTTGATTAGTCCAAACAATCCAACTGGCATTGTATTTAATGAATCATCACTTAAAAAATTAGTTGAAATTGCAAATCAACATAATCTCTACATAATCTGTGATGAAATTTATGATCAAATAATTTTTGATCAAAAATTTGTAGGAATTGGTAAAGTAGCAGGAGACTCGCCTGTAATTGTTCTTAATGGATTCTCCAAAGTTCATCTAATGTCTGGGTGGCGAATTGGTTACATTGCATTTAACCAATCCTCAAAACTTGATGCACTGCGAGAAAATCTTCCAAAACTTGCCAGAGTAAGAATTGCCACAAATCTTCCAGTTCAGTATGCAGCATTAGAATCACTGCGAGGACCTCAAGGATACATCTCTGAATTTGTATCTGAATTAAAAAAGCGAAGAGACTTGGTTGTAAAAAGATTAAATTCAATGCCAGGTTTGTCTTGCCCCAATCCACAAGGTGCATTTTACGCTTTCCCAAAGATTGAAGAT
>JAICOU010000118.1 GCA_025930495.1 Nitrososphaeraceae archaeon | reverse complement strand
TGTTGGTTTTACCTCAGCTGGTTTTGTTTCAGCTGGTTTTGCTGCTGTGGGTTTGGCTTCAAGTTGAGTTGCCAATTTATTCAATTTAGCTTCTAATTCTGCAATCTTGTTTTCAAGATCTTGTTTTGTTTGCTTTTTAGCAGCTGACATTGAATTTGGATGAATTTCTGGGGTTTATTTACATTTGGGTCAATTACCAATACGAAATTTGATCAAGTTTTATATGCACAAAGAACACAGTTGTGTTAATGGATGATTTTGAGAAAGAATATCCTGGATTTGATTGGAAAAATACACCAGCATACAAACATCCGGGTGGAAAAGATTGTCCATGTCCAAAACATGAATACATCCGAGAACAGATCAATTTTACAAGACAAGTCAATCAGAAAGGAAAAGAACCATCAAAAATAACTCTAAAGTTTTGTCCCGATCATTACAAAGTATACACGCAAGAAGTAATTCCAGCTATGCCATTAAAATATAGAATTTTGACAAAAATTGCATTAAAACTAGGAGCCATCCAAATAGAGCAGCTAAAGTATATGGAATCAGAATTATGTTTTTATTGCAAATTTGGTTCTGGTGGTCATGATAGAAAGAATGAGCTCCCACCAATGGGATAAAATTTCTATTCAGGGCTAAGTAAAATTTTTGGTTTGTTTGGAGTGTCATGATGACATCTCTTACCACATAAAGGACATTGTTTTCTATCAAGAAAAATGCATTGACAAATATGAGAATCAAGATAGGATTTTGCAAGTTTATTTGATTCTCCGGTTCCATTACAAAAAGGACATTGAGATCCCAATAATTCGATAGTGCCGGTTCCTTTGCACACCACACACTTGTCTTCTGCCATAGCAGATTTTACTAATGGTGGGAATTAAAATGCATGTGTTAAAATTATTTCAAAAGTATCTCCCTTTACATAAATCGAGTTAAGCTTATACTTGAACCATATTTACGAATATTGTGGTAATTGAAGACATTCATGAATTTGTAACAGAGTTAGAAAAAAAAGGAGAATTAAAGCGAGTTAAAACAGAAGTAGATTCGAATTTAGAAATTGCAGAAATTCTAAGAAGAGAGATGTATTCAAATGGATCAGCCATACTTTTTGAAAATGTAAAAAATTACGATATGCCAGTACTGGGTAATGCATTTGGTTCAATCAAAAGATTAGAAATTGGTCTTGAAATGACAGATTTTACAGAAATTGGACAAAGAATTGTAGATATGACAAAAATGGATATGCCATCAGGATTTCTAAATAAAATTAAAAAACTTCCAGAGCTTTCAAAAATGGCAGACTCGTTTCCTAAACTAGAAAATAGCGGTCCAGTAACTGAGGTTACATCAAATTCTGCATCTTTTGACGACTTGCCAATTTTAAAATCATGGCCAAATGATGCAGGACGTTTTATCACATTAGGATTAGTGGCTACAAAGCATCCAGAAACAGGAGTAAGAAATCTAGGAGTATACAGAATGCAAATTCTAGATAGCACACATGCACTAATGCATTGGCAGAAACACAAACGTGGTGCACATCATGGAGATATTTCAAAAGAACGAGGAGAAAAAATACAAGCTGCAATAATCATAGGATGTGAACCTGCAACTGTTTTCTCATCAAT
>JAICOU010000047.1 GCA_025930495.1 Nitrososphaeraceae archaeon | reverse complement strand
TTCTTCCACTGCAATTACAATCCCTTCTTTGGATTTTATTCCAACTGCAATTGTTCCTCTTCTTACAGTTTCAATGGCATATTCTACTTGGTAAAGTCTACCATCTGGCGAAAATACCGTAATTGCTCTATCATAACCTTGTTGTGCAGGAAGCATTTGATTTCAATGCTTTGAAAGTTTAATTAAAGCGTTACTTGTCTTTGCTAAAATTTATGTATGATAATAGATAGGCTCAATTTAGCATCGTCGATCATAGTATTTTAACAAAAGTCATTTTTGTTTTCTGATTAAATTAATAGATGATTGCTGTTTTCTATAAAAATTGTGCATTAATCTAATATTTCATTTCAATAGAACATATTTTTTCAATACAAAGCAAAAAATCCAAGAAAGTTTAATTTGAGTCTGGCTATTTATACTGCCGTGAGATTTGAAATTCAATTTTCTGGTCATGAAAATATTAGATCTAATCATCAGAAGACAATTGAAATCACAAAAGAATCGCATCTTACTACAAGCGGTGATTGTATTATTGGAGTTAATGCCTCAGCTAGCTGTGCTGATTTACCGTCTTCATTTAAAAAAAAACTGCAAAATCCAAATTCTAAAGTATTATTTTCAATCAAAGTAGGTAAACATGAATTTAATGTTGAGGGCAGGGGCCATGAGGATCTTGTTCTTACTCATATGGAAGATATTGTAATTAGAAAAAGCGGTTTTATATGTCCAAGAACATTAGCTGTAAAATGCGATAAAGCATCTGATCTTATCCCTCGAGATATGATATCATTATTGCAAAATCCAAAAACCAAAGGAACGTTTACCATAACAATTGATTAAATCTGTGACAATTTTATATGAATATGTTTAATCTATAATATGGGTCTAAAGACAAAAATTTTCATCATAATTCCATTGGCCGTATTTGGAGCATTGATTTTTGGATTTGCAATATATATGGAAATTTGTAAAAATTCTAGCTTTGCATTACTTGACTGCTAATCTCTTTCAATAGATGATTCTTTTCATTTATTTCCTGTTTTAGTTAAATCTGATTCAGCAAGAATTTCTTAAACCATTAGTTTCTAATAATTTCATGCAAAAACCTATAATTGAATTACAAATATCACAACAGCCTACTGAATCTGAACTAAAAAAACTACGAGAGTATCTTAAGGAAATGCCCCTTGACGATATTCTCTCTGGTCTAAAGTTTGCTAAAAATCGATGGTCTGCAAAAGATGCTGGTACACTAAAAGTTGGAAGAAAAAGTATTATTCAAAAAGAAGTTCATTCTGTTACATCCGAGCAAGCTCAATGGCGATTAAAAAATTGGAAAATGATGATTGCCAATTACCGACGTAGAGGATACAGTTATCCTACAATATCTAGAATTAAAAAAATTTTAATTCAAAAAAGCAAAAAGAAAATGAAATAAAATTAGTTATTAATTAAATTAAAACATCGGATGTTCTTTTCTGAATAATTTCATGTTTTAGATTGTCTGGAATGTCTGGTATTGATGACTTTGTTTGTCCTGCAATTACTGAATGTGCTTCTTCAAGAATTGCTAGTGTATCTGCACTGGTAACACTTCCTGTGTTCATCAAATTACTTCCTTCAATTGAAGAGCCCATCATCACATCTCCTAATATTTGTGATAAATCTTGCATAGATGATGTTGCTTCTGGCATTATTCCACTAAGGGATGGACTTAATCCCTTGATTATCGACATGCATGGACTAAGCGTTACCACCACATCTCCTAGTTCTGATACTGTATTGAGTCTTAATTGAATTTGTTCCATTGAGAGTTTTGCGCCACTTACCATATTTTTCATCTTTCTGACCTGAACCAATTCATTTGCATATGCTTGAGCATATGCATTATTATGTGATTTTTGAGCATTAACCACTTTTTCAAAAATTCCGTCATGTTTAATTTGCAATTTTTCTGTAATCCCTTCTAATTTGTTAATTTGAAATTGTAATTTTCTTTGCGCCTCTTCAATTCTTGTTTTTAATGGAATGTCTGGTTTTACTCTACTCATTACTTTTTGAGAAATGCTTTCTCCTTCTGCCTTATTCCATGAGTTACTTATCAAATTCTTATTTCCTCATTAATGATGTGAAATTTTGTTTTAAATGAATTTGTCCCTAGCGTATGTGTAACCACAGTAACATGGGGGCTTGGTTACATGTTAACCAAATGTAAATGTGTATATTTGAAATCCTGGAGTTTCTACAAATATTTCTAGAGTGTGTTCTTCAGGCGTATCTGTCTGGACAATGTTATACAATCCTGGTTCATGTACGTGCACTTGTCCATTCACTACATCTTTTCCATACATTGAAGGATCAATAATCATATCATCTATGTTGATTCTTAGATTAGCTTCACCCGCAGTTACAATGTTGACCTCTTTTCCACTGTATTGAAGAAGAATAGAACCTGAGTTAGAAACTAACTTCATACTTCCTTCCAAGTTTTTCCATGTCCCATCAAGATAGAAGTTATGTAGTTGTGTTGATTCTGGAATAGAATATATGACATCTTGATTTGGTCTGAATCCCTCTGGATTTCCAAGTTGATTTCTTCCAGTGGCAAAATTATATCCAAAATACAATTCAGGTGTCCTAATCCAAGAATGCTCAAATTCTTTTATTTGTACTAGTTCTTCATCCAGTATCATTTCAATTCCAATAGAATCAGATCTTTCTTTGAGTAATTTTTGAATTACTTTCTCAGTTTCTTGATATCCTCCTTCTCCAATGTGATCATATCTGATGTATCCTTCATGATCTGCAATATACTTGCGAGGCCAATAATTATTCTCAAATACTTTCCATGTTTTCTTTTCATTATCAAGCACTACAGGATATTTTATGCCGTATTTTGCTACAGCACTTTTTACATTTATAATATCTTTTTCAAATTCAAATTCTGGAGAATGAATGCCAATTATTAACAAGCCTTCATCAGCATACTTTTCATCCCACGATGTAATAAAAGGTAAAGTACGAATACAGTTGATACAGCTATAAGTCCATATGTCGTATAATACTACGCTTTGATCAATTTTTTCTTGTAATTCATCAGGTAACGTGTTGATGTATTCTGATATCCCAACTAATTTTGGAGCTTTTTTGAATTCTGATTTATTTATTTTATTTTCATCAGTTGCAATATTTATTTGGGTATCTTCATTTTTGAATTCTGAAACTTGCGAGTCTAAGGTTGATAAAAATACACTTAGCCCTATAATTGCAGATACAATTACTATTCCTAAAATTAACGGAGTCTTTATTTCTGATTTCATATTATTACCCTAATAATACCAACTCGTTTAAAAGTGGAAAATTTGCAATGTATGCAAGCTGATTTGTAAATACAAGAATTCCTAAAATTATGATAAACCCGCCTAATACCAAATTGTAATATTTTAAATGCTTACTCATTGCTTGAATTATTCTTGTAGCCCTTGAGAAAAATACGCCCATTATAACAAATGGAATCCCCAATCCTAAAGAATATGCCAGTAACAAATGAAATGATACTGATGGTGTAGTTGCAGCCAAAGTTAGAATTGTTCCAAGTATAGGGCCAACACATGGAGTCCATCCAGCGGCAAAAGCTAGACCAAATACAAAAGATAATGGATAACTTGATTTTTTTCTTTTTGGGAAAAATTTCTTTTCTATATTTAGAGTTCTAATCTTTGTTGATAATAACAAAAATACTCCAAATGATATGATGATTATTCCTCCAATATAGTTTAGACTTTGTAATATCTCGCTCGCTGCACTAGATAGAACACTATTAATCAAAACCCCCAATGCTGAAAACACTACAGAAAACCCTAGCACAAAAAATACTGTATTTAGGATTATACCTGTTCTGTTAATTGATATGACAGATCCATTTTTAGAACCAAGTTCTGTCATTGTAGTGCCTGATATGTATGCAAGAAAAGCTGGAATCATTGGAAGTATGCATGGAGCAACAAATGATCCTAGACCAGCAATTAAGGCTACAAATATTGTGACATCTGCCATGAATTAAAATGTGAATTTTTCTTTTAAAAGATTGTTCCAAATTGTGTAGGGTACAAAGACATTTCATTTTTATCTAGGTTGGAATTGTTCCTAGTATGAACAAGCGTTTTGTTATCGTAGGTATTGTTTTAGGCATTATTGTTGCATTTTCCATTTTTATTGGTTCACCAGCTATTGGTGGCTTTGATGCGTTTAGATAATGAATAATGTTTGTCTATACATTCTAAATATAATCAAAAATTAACGCCAAAATTATTATTGATATGAATTATCTTTTTGTTTTGACTACGTTTGTTTAATTCTTTGTTTCTAATTTTTGCTTATAATTACTCATTTTGAATTTATATTTTGAATTTTTTAGCAGCTTGCTCAAAAATAGCCAATGTGACATTGATATCTTTACTAGATAGCCAAGCGGTAACTGATATTCGTAATCTTGCTTTGTTTTTAGGAACAGTTGGGTATCTTATGGGTTGGACAAATACTCCTTTTTCAAAGAGAAATTCTCCAAAACTCATTGCTGTTTTTTCTTTACCGACAATAATTGGAATTATGTGTGTTTTTGAATCAATTTGATAACCTATTTGTCTCAAACCTTTAGAAAGTAGGTTTGTATTGTTTTCTAGTTTTTTTCTTTGTTTTTCTCTATTTGATTCAAATCTTTTTAATGAATATTCAACTAAGAATGATGGCAACGCTGAAGTGTAGATAAAAGATTTTGATTTGTTTATGCACAAGTCTATTACATTATTTTGTGATGACACATATCCCCCAAATGATCCCAGACCTTTACTTAGACTGCTAATGTACAAATCAATTTTTTTTGTGACATTAAAGTGATTTGGAGTTCCCTTCCCATCTATTCCAACAACAAAATCACCATGTGCATCATCAAGTATAGTGATTGCTTTTGATTTTTCTGCAATTTCTGTGATCTCTTTTAGTTTTGAGAAATCTCCATCCATGCTAAATATTCCTTCTGTGATAACGAATTTGTTTTTCCCTTTCTGTTGGAGTTTTTTATTCAAATCATTCATGTCATTATGTTTGTAAATTGAAACTTGTGCTCCTGCAAGCTTGCATGATTCAATTATACTTGCATGATTTAATTCATCACTTAAAATTATATCTCCTTTTTTTGCAACTGCAGTAATCGAACCTAAATTTGCCATATATCCGGTAGGATAAATCAAGCTAGTTTGTTGCGATTTGTGTCTTGCAAGTTTTTTTTCTAGTATTTTGTATGATTCGTCATTTCCTGAAACTAATCTTGAGCTTGATTGCATTTGTTTTATTTTTATTTTTGTGACTGGTATGCCTAAATAATCATTTGAACAAAGGTTTAGTAATTTTCTTCCATTGATTGTAATGTATCCTTGATTTGATTTGCCATATCTTAATTTTCTGTAAAGATTATTTTGTTTTATTTGCTCTAATTCCAAATCGACAAAATTTAGTTTATTATTCAAGACTGTTCTAAATTGAAATTAGCCATGCGTAAATTCTTTTCTTATTTTTAATACATGATAATTATTGATATTCTATTATTTACAAGACACACAAGTAAATAGGCTCAAGATTTATGGTAAATCTTAAATCTTCATAACATATGAAATATTAGATTTGGATAACAAGGTAGAAAGAATGTTAGAAGATCAAAGAAATATTGTAGAATTAGAGTTAGCAATAAAAAAATTGAAATTTCAAAGAAAGAAAAAATCACATGTTAAGGTTTTAGAACCATAAATTTAGATTTCCTTGTGACAAAATCTAATGTGTGTGAATTATACATTACCGTTTTTATTGCATATATCCCATATGAAAATTATTACTAGGCTTCCAGTCCTATTTTCTTTATCATTTTCAAATCTTTTTCAGAGTCATTTCCACCCATTGTAAGATAACCTGATGTGATTATTCCATTTGCTCCACTTTGCAATAACTCTTCACCTGAATCGTCAAGATTTGTTTCTCTTCCGCCTGAAATTTTTATCACGGATTCTGGTAAAAGAAATCTGATCACTGAAAACATTCTTACAATCTCAGGATTTTCTATTTTTGTTTGCAATTCTAGTGGAGTCCCAGGAATAGGAACCAGTATGTTTATGGTAACTTCTTCAGGATAAAGTGCAGCTAATTCCAGTGCCAATTCCATTCTTTGTTTTCTTGTTTCACCTAATCCAATAATTCCACCAGTACACAATTCTAATCCTGCATCGCGTGCAATTTGCAGCGTTTTTAATCTGTCATCATATGTATGTGTAGTGCAAATCTCTGAAAATTTTGATTTTGAAGTTTCCAAATTATGATTATATCTTTTTACATCAAGTTCTTTGAGTTTCTTTGCTTGTTCTGGTGTGAGAAATCCTAGACTACACTCTACATTAATTCCTACTTTGTTGTTAATTTCTTTGATAATATTACAAACTTTTTCAAAGTCTTTAGGGGATGGCTCTCTCCATGCTGCAACAAGACAATATGATTCGGCCCCTTCTTTTTTTGCTTTACTTGCTTTAATCACAACTTCTTCTGCCGTTGGTAACTGATATGTTTCAATTCCAGTATCAAAAAATGCAGATTGACCACAAAATGAACAGTTTTCACTACAGGCATTTTTTTTAATATTGTTTAATTGTTCTACATCTACTTTATTTCCATTAAAATCTCTAGTGATCTGATTTGCCGCACTAGCTAATTCTTTGATGTTTTGTTCTGATATGTTAAACAGTTTTTCAGCATCATCACTTGATATTCCAATCCCAGAAAATACTTTTTCTTGACATTCTTTGATAAATTCCGACATGTCCCTCATGATATTTTGCCTAAAATTACATTAAAAAAGATTAGTGGCATGAAAATCATCTTTTATGCGTATGATTCTGTAAATTCTTTTGCTGCTTTTATCCTGTAAAATTGATTCAATGGGATGTTCCAGTACGATTTGTAATTGACTAATCTATACTATTTGATTTTGTGCTGATTTGATGGTGACTATTGTTCTGTTTAATAGTAAATCTAACTCTTCTTCAGATATTGCTAATGGTGGTACAAGCATGATAATATTGCCTAATGTACGAAGGTAAATTCCATGTTTTTTTCCTGCTTCAAAGAAAATTTTGTTTATTGATTTTTTAGGATTGATTGGTGTTTTCTTCTTTTTATCCTTGACTAGCTCTATTCCCATAAGCATTCCCTTGTGTCTAATGTCTCCTACTGTATCTATCTCTGTTATTTTATCATAATATTTTTCAAAAACTTTTGATGTTTTTTGAATTTTTTTGATCAAATTGTTTTTTTGATATAGTTTTAGATTTTCATTGGCAACTGCAGCAGATATCGGATTTCCAGTAAACGTATGCCCATGAAAAAGATGCTTCCAATCATTAAAGTCACCTAAAAATGATTCATAAATTTTTTTATTTGTCAAAGTTGCAGCCATAGTCAGATATCCACCGGTTAACATTTTTCCATATGCTACAATATCTGGAATGCTTTTTTGTTCTGTATATTGTATCATAGAACCTAAACGTCCAAAACCTGTTGCTATTTCATCTAATACTAGTAACACGTTGTATTTTTTACATAGTTTGCCTATCTCTCTTTGAAATCCTTTTGGAAATATGTTTACTCCTCCTGCAACTTGTGCTCCACTTTCCATGACAAATGCTGCAATTTTGTCATCTTTGGAAAATTGTTTTTCAATTTTATCTATACAAAAATTCTGATAATCAAAATAATTGTATCCCTTTGGGATTCTATACTTGTTTGGTACTGGAGTTTGTATTATCGGAAATAATTGTTTTTTAAATTTACCAAAAAATTCTGGAACATACCCTACAGACATCGCACCAAACGTATCCCCATGATAACCATTTTCTAATGCTGCAATCTTTGTTTTCTTTCCCTCTCCAATGTTATTCCAATATTGCAATGCTAACTTGAATGCAATTTCCATTGCAGAAGAACCGTTATCAGAATAAAATACTCTATGCATTCCAGGTGATATTTTTACCAGGCTCTCTGCAAGTTTTTCTGCAGGCTGATTTGTTAAATTAAACATAGATGAATGTTGGAGTTTCTTGCTTTGTTTTGTAATTGCATTGACTAGTTCCGGTTTGGAATGACCCCATACATTACACCACATTGATGCAACTCCATCCAAAAGACTATTCCCGTCAGAATCTGTGATCCACATTCCTTTGGCCTTGACAATCTCATTAAATGAATCCCACTCTCTCATCTGTGTATTTGGATGCCAAACAAAACTCTTCTTTTTCAAACGATCTTTGTAATTCTAATTGATCTTAATAATTAAACGATATGTACTAAAAGAAATTTTAGTTTTCTTATATTGTATGCGAAGAACTTAGGGGATATTGTATCTAATTCAAATATGTTTTTTCTATATCTATTTGCTTATTTGATATGCTTGAAAATTAATCTTTAGACTTATCAAACTCTTCATCTTGTTCATAGTTTTCTTTAAGATCAAGATGATGTGATTCTTCTCTCATTTCTTCTTGCTCCAGTTTCTTTTTTTCAGAATCATCTGCGCTATCTCTAACTTTTTTCATAATACAATACTTGCGTAAACTATTCAATAATCCCATGTTTTTCTATATTTTGTGTGAACTTAAAGTTTATGATGTTGTATATGCTAACAATTTTTTATATCACATCTTTTATGAAATTGATAAATTTCTTGGAAATGTAGTGTTAAATCAAACCAAGACGTTCTCTACATATTTTACAAATTGGAATTTTATCTGAATCTATCATTATCTCAACATTACTTGAATGACAGAGATGACATAGTCCTTTCATCCTAATGACCAAAAACTCTCTGAACAATCTGCACAATTATGATTGTGATATTTGTCTTGTCTTTGACTTATCCCGACTTTACATTTTGTACAATTACTCTGTTTCATACTCCTTGTCATATTGAACGTGTATTAATGTAGGGTTTTAGTGAAATAGTGGTTTTATCCGATTGTAGATTTTTTTACAATTACTGATCTGTGAGTCTCTTTGCATCTGAATTTAACCCTGAATTTTTTGGAATGTGAAAATCACTGTAAAATATGG
>JAICOU010000006.1 GCA_025930495.1 Nitrososphaeraceae archaeon | reverse complement strand
TGGAGCAAACAGTCACCTAATTGGAACTGTAACTGGAGCACCAATTACAATTGGAGCTAATTCTGATATTAACGGTGTAGGTCCAAAAACAATGGCAGCTGCAATTGCAGGTAACTTTGGCATTCTTGCCAGTACATATACAAATACAGCAGCAGGAACTACAATTTCAGGAGACCTTGGATATACCACAAGACCAGCAGTACTACCTATTATTTCTGGCCTTACTCATGTAGCTAACTCTGTTTATTCACAAGCAGGAATTTCACAAAACGCAGCAACATCTTCTGCAAACTCTCAAGTGTGTACTGCTAATCTCGGCACCACAGTTAACCTATCTCTAGTTAATGGCGGAGTATACACACCAGGTGTCTACTGTACAACAGGAGCAGCATCTATTGGCACAAATGGAATCACACTATCTGGTAACGGAATTTATATTTTTAAGATTAACGGTGCATTAACTACCGTAGCAAAATCAAACGTAATGCTAACTAACGGCGCACTAAACATCGGTTCAGGTCCAATCACACTTACAGGTAACGGAGCCCACATATTCAAGATTAACGGCGCATTAAACCAAGCAGCAAACACTGATGTCATTTTATCTAATGGCGCACAAGCATCCGGTGTAACATGGATACCAACTGGTGCAACAACAATTGGAGCAAACAGTCACCTAATTGGAACTGTAACTGGAGCACCAATTACAATTGGAGCTAATTCTGATATTAACGGTATGGGCCCAGCAAAGACAATGGCTGATGTAATTTCAGGCAACTTTGGTATTCTTGCCAGTACATATACAAACACTGCAGCAGGAACTACAATTTCAGGAGACCTTGGATACACCACAGGACCAGCAATGGCAGCTACAGTCAATGGCATTATTCACGTAGCAGACTCTACATATGAACAAGCAGGAATCATTCAAAATTCAGCAATATCTTCTGCAAACGCACAAGCATGTACTGCTAATCTTGGCACCACAGTTAACCTATCCCTCGTACAAGGCGGAGTATACACACCAGGTGTCTACTGTATTACAGGTGCAGCATCTATTGGTGCAGGCGGAATCACACTATCAGGTAACGGCAATTACATATTCAAAATTGATGGCGCACTAACCACAGTGGCAAATTCTAATGTATCCCTAACTAATGGCGCACAAGCATCCACCATATCATGGGTACCAACTGGTGCAACAACACTTGGAGCAAACAGTAATTTTGCAGGAACCATACTTGATGCAGCAGGTGTCACAATAGGCAATGGCGCAAGTGTTACCGGCAGAGTCTTGGCATTTGGAGGAACCGTATCTACTGGTCCTTCTGTTACAATTACAGTTCCATCATATTCAATGGCAGATGTAATCAAAGTAGTTCCAGAGTTTGGCACTATTGCATCTATGATCTTAATAGTATCAATTGTATCGATAATTGCAGTCTCTGCAAAAACAAGACTAGGCATAATGCCAAGATACTAGACACGATTATTACTAGAACAAAAATTAAGAAAACTAGAACCTAAATTAAGAAAACTTTATCACATTTTATCTTAGGTGAATTTCAATTAGGATTATGCTCTTTTTTCAAAATCTTACCTATGCACAATTCAAACAATATAAGAAAAAAATGTATATTGATTTTCTTTACGGCTTGCGATCTTGTCAATTAACCAAAACTTGATTGAGCTACTTTACAAACAAATATCTTTTAGAAAAACTGAGGAGAATTTATCACATTGACTATCCCTAGAGTTAGCTCTGCACTAAAAGCCGTTGACTTGAAGCAATTGCCTCCACCTCTGATCATTGGAGAGAGAATCAACACACAAGGTTCTAGAAAAGCAAAACAGCTTGTACTCAATGACGATTACGATGGATTAGTTGATTTAGCACGAGTTCAGGCCGAAGATGGTGCTCACTGTCTTGATGTTTGTGTTGCCACTACTGAGCGAGCTGATGAACGTCAATTCATGGTAAATCTTGTTAAAAAATTAAGCTTGGAAATTGATGCACCACTTGTAATTGATTCTACAGACCCAGATGTAATAGAAGCTGCTGTGGAACAAATTCCTGGAAGACCAATAATTAACTCTATTAATCTGGAAGGAGATGGAAGTAGATTTGAAAGACTTGCACCAATAATGGCAAAGTATGGTTTGCCTGCAATTGCATTATGTATTGGACCAAAAGGTATGGCAAAAACTCCTCAAGAAAAAGTTGACACTGCAGAATTGCTTTATGAAACAGGAAAAAAATATGGATTAAAAATTGAACAATTTATTTTTGATGTTCTGACATTTACACTTGCTACTGGAGAAGATGAGTTTTTAGATGCAGGAAAAAATACTCTTGAAGGTATCAGACTTGTAAAAGACAAATTTCCAAATTCGTTTACAACTTTGGGATTAAGCAATATTAGTTTTGGATTAGCCCCCTATGCAAGAAAAGTTCTCAACTCTATCTTTTTGTATCATGCAGTAAAATCTGGACTGGATACAGCTATTGTAAATGCAAAAGAGATAATTCCTTATGGGGAAATTGATGCAAAAGAAAAAAAACTAGCCGAAGATCTAATCTTTAATACTCATCCAAATGCGTTATCTGAACTAATTATTTATTTTGAAAAAACAGGTGCGCAAGATACTAACACCTCAAAAAAAATTGATGTAGATCCAACTTGGCCTCCTGGAAAACGTGCAAACTTTAGAATTGTAAATAGATTAAAAGATGGAATTCAAAACGATGTTGTTTCTGCCATTGCAGAAAAGATAGGTAAAAATGAAATTATTGAAGATCACAACGGTGTTCTTTCTCTAAATGCTTCCCCCGCAATTACCCATGAAGGTGCAATTAGAACACTAAATGAGGATTTACTTCCTGCAATGAAAGAAGTTGGCGATAAATTTGGCTCAGGTGAATTAATTCTGCCATTTGTTCTCAAATCTGCTGAATGTATGAAAACAGCAGTAGGAGAACTAGAAAAGTATCTGATTAAAGAAGAAGGCTCGTCTAAAGGAAAGCTTGTACTTGGAACCGTTTACGGAGACGTTCATGATATTGGAAAGAATTTGGTAAAGACTATCTTTCAAAATAATGGTTACACTGTTTATGATTTGGGAAAGCAAGTGCCTCTACAAAAATTCCTAGAAAAAATAGATGAAGTAAAACCCGATGCCATTGGACTATCTGCACTTTTGGTATCAACATCAAAGCAGATGCAGTATTTCATTGAGCATGCAAGAAAAAACAATATGAGTATTCCTATTTTATGTGGTGGTGCTGCCATCAATAGTAATTATATCAACAGAATTGCAAAAGATGGTGGCATCTATGAATCTGGAGTATTTTATTGTAATACAATGTTTGAAGGTCTGAAAACAATGGATACACTGGTTTCAAATGAAAAACCTAAATTTTTAGCACAATGGAAAGAGAAACTTGAAAGTTGGAAAGAGCGTTCTACTGTTATCATTGACACTTCAAATCTCCCAAAAAGTAACATCAAACCCGTAATTCCACCCACTCCTCCAATAATTGGAGAGCCAATCAGATTGAAATCTGCTCAAATCAATATGGGTCAAGTTTGGGAATTGATTGACAAAAAATCTCTATTCAAATTATCTTGGGGTCTACGTGGAAAAGCAGGTGCTGATTCTGAAGCAGATCATGAAACATTGCTAAATGAGTGGAAGATTCGAATAATTCGAGAAAAATTATTTGAACCCGAAATAGTTTACGGTTATTTCAGATGTCACAATAAAGATGGAAAACTACAAGTCGATAATCCAAATGGTACAAGTGTAGAGTTTGATTTCCCACGCTCTTCAAAAGCTAGTCATCTTTGTCTTACTGATTATTTTGGAGTAGATGACATTGTTGCATTTCAAGCAGTTACGGTTGGAAACAAAGTTTCAGATGTTATAGAAAAATGGAATAAAGAAGACAAGTATGCTGATGCATATTATTTGCATGGTTTGGCAGTTGAAGTAGCTGAGGCATTAGCCGAATGGATAAATCGTAAAATAAAATCTGAATTAAAACTTGAAAAAGGAGGTCTTCGATATAGTTGGGGTTTTCCAAGCTGCCCTGATATCTTACAACATCGTGAAGTTTGGAAGATATTACAGCCTGAAAAATCTGGAATGGTGTTAGACCAAGAATCTGGACAAATTATTCCAGAACAATCAACGGCTGCAATTGTAGTGCATCATCCTGAATCGCAATATTTTGTACTTTAGATCTTCTTTAGTGTCTCTTTTGCAAACGTAAAATCATTAGGCGATGTGATTAGTACATCTCCTGCAATATCGTGAATTTGTCTAATAAAATTAGCAGGGTTTTCTTTGTAGCCTGACCAATCTAATTCTAAAAACTTTGCAGAACTTTCATTTTTTTCAGTAGGCAATAAAATGCATGGAATAATTCTAAATCCTCTTGTTCTTAATTTGTTAGAAATTCTTTGTACTTGTTCTGTTGAATGAATCACCTGTGTCATAAAACCCTTGGGTGCGGCATTGATTTTTTTTTGAATTTTTTCAAAGTCAGGATTACTGGGTAATGATAAAAAGAAATTCATTTTATTGCCATAACCTAATTCGTTTAGTTGCTTAACGACATGACTTGGAATCAAACCTGAATCTATTGGATTCTCTTTTGATGGATCCCCTTTCAGAACGAGGATTCCATCTAATTTCAGATCTATTGATTCTTGCACTATTTGTTTAATAGAATCCATGTCTTTGTCTCTTACACGCATACTTATTGTAATTTGTAAATTAGGATGGTTTGTCTTCAACATTTTTCCTGTGGTTAATGCTGAAACTCGTCTGGTTCCCAAAACAGAATCTGTCACATGAATACCGTCACATAACGTACTGATATCTGAAACTCTTTGTACTAGTTTTGCTAATAATGAATTTATTTCGGCAATTGATGTTTTGGTATCTGGAATTTTTGGTGGGTTTATTTCGTAGATGACTGCCATAAAGAATCTCAAATTTAACTTGGTTAAAACCTTTAAACGCAAACTCAATAAAATAGATAATCACTATAATCATAGTGGACTTGGAATTACTAAGATCTTTACTTTCAAGTAAAATCGATCCCGGCGTGGAACATTATGGAACAAATAATCTTGCATCGATACTTGTTGTGATTTATGGTAATGATCCAATTGTTCTGATGACTGAAAAACCAATGCATCTAAAATTACATGCTGGGGAAATTTCATTTCCAGGTGGAAAATTTGTTCCAAGTGATTCTGATCTTTTAGAAACTGCATTACGTGAAACTCGAGAAGAAATAGGTTTGAGAATTTCAAAAAATCAAGTGACAGGACAACTAGAGCCTGTTGTAACTCTCAATTCTGGTTTTACCATTTTACCATTTGTTTCAATAGTTGATGAAATTACGTCACTTTCGGCAAATTCTGAAGTGGAAAAAATACTGCACATACCTCTCAAATCTTTTTTGAAAACAATGGCAGATGATCCAAATCCAACTCACCAAAGAATTCAAGAAATGTATACATTTGAATATCAAAATAAAATTATTTGGGGCGCATCTGCAAGAATCCTAAAACAAATAGCAAATCGCCTAAATCTCTGAGATTCATTTAAAAAGAGCTCTTCGTGCCTGAAAATTATGGCTGCACGCAAGTCATCTCCAAGAAAAATTCGTCTGTTAAAAAAGACAAGACAGACTTCACCTGTACCAGCTTGGATTATTCTAAGAACAAAGAGGACTGTTAGGTCAAATCCAAAACGTAGAGCTTGGAGATCAACAGATGTGGAGGTTGGATAGTTGTCTCAAGAATTAGAAAGAGTCTATACTATCAATTTGGGTAAAGCTTTACTTTCTGTAGATACACATCGTGCACCTCGAGCCATTAACATGATTAAGGAATTTGCTCGTCATCATATGAAAACAGAGGAAATCAAAATAGAAGAAGATCTTGCTCATCAAATTTGGTCAAAAGGAGTTAGAAGTCCTCCAAGAAAAATTAGAGTCAGAATGAGTAAAACAGATGAAGGATATATTCTAGTTTCTCCATATGTTGATGAAAAAGAATCTAAAGAAACACCAGCTAAAGATTCAAAGAAAGGTAAATCATCTAAAGATTCAAAGAAAGGTAAATCATCTAAAGACTCAAAGAAAGATACACCTGTCAAGGATGTAATGCCAGATGCACCAGCTAAAGAGGTAAAGAAAGAAACACCAGCTAAAGAGGTAAAGAAAGAAGCACCAGCTAAAGAAGTAAAGAAAGATGCACCAGCTAAAGAAGTAAAGAAAGATGCACCAGCTAAAGAGATAAAGAAAGATACACCAGCTAAAGAGGTAAAGAAAGAAACATCAAAAGAAGCTCCATCTAAAGAAGTAAAGAAAGAAGCTCCAACTAAAAAAACACCAAAAAAATCTAAATAAAAAATTTATTTCTAAAAATTACTAGATAATTTTATTCTAATTGGTATAAATCCAGTTTATAGTCAATACTACAGTCTGGATGTGACCAGTCCAGTGTGTCCTCTTGTGGAATCATTCCAAGTGGGTCATATTTTTCAAATTTTGTCATTCCTTGAATTGAAGATAACATTACTATTTTAGATTCTTTAGAAGATGATGATAAATCTACTTGAGCACTACTTTCACTTAGTATTCCACTGGTTAGATTTGTAATTGAATTGAGAATTCCAACTGGAATATTGTTTCCTCCAACGACATAAAGCATTGAACGTTTTACTGCGTTTGGTGGTGCATTTTCATAGAGCATTTTGAGTGAATCTCTTAATGATTCTTCTAAATTCTGTCCATCTTTACTTGTAGTTAGAATATTTGTTTGATTTGGTATTTCTGAAGATCTTAGAGAACCAATCACGTGCATTATGGCATTATTTGCAATGTCATAACATGTCTTTGGGCTCAAGTCTGGATTACTTTCCAAAAGTGAATCATTATCTAATACAATGGTGCATTCTGAATTTGCTTTTACTCTTTTTAGTGAAATACCTGAATTGAAAATTCTATCTTTTTCATATTTGAATGGCATTATAGCAAATGAGACAAGTCCCTTGTCTGATTCTTTACAAATTTCTGAAACTACTGGTGATATTGCTGACCCTGTTTTTCCTGCCAGATTTGTCATGAGTATAATTGTAGAATAATTTGAAATCTTTGACTTTATCTGATCTGCAACTTTGTATGCTGAACCTCTGATTAATTGAACTGATGGATTAATGACTGAATCAGTTGAGACCTTGATTGAACTGCAGCCTGATTGAAGGTCTTTTTGATCATTACTAATTATTAGACAATCTGCGTTTAGTGTCTCTTTTGCTTGTATTGCTAATTTTGAGCCTGCTCCACCTAAACCTATAACTAAAATTGGTTCTTTTACTTGAAAACTCATTTCAAACATTATTCTATAATTTGGATAAAAAACCTTCTTACGTTATTTTAATCAAATTTCCGATCTAAAAAATTTAGCTTGCGATCTTTCCTAGAATACTACGCGTAGTCGCATTTACTATTTTGACTGTGCGTGTTTGGCCGATCTTAATTTCTTCTTTTACAACTACAGGTTTGTATGCAAAGTTTCTTCCTTTGATGCCGTCATTTGTTTCCTCATCAAACAAAACTTTGCCCTTCCATCCGATCCATTTCTGGTTGTTTTCTAATGATATTTTGTTTGTCAGATCAAAGATAATTTTACTTCTGCTTTTTACTTCTGATGCCTCTATTTGGTCCCACTCTGCAGCTTCTGTGCCTGGTCTTGCACTGTATTTTGAAAGGTTAACCATATCTGGACGTATTTCATTTATGAGTTCAATTGTTTTCTCAAAATCTTTCCTAGTCTCTGATGGAAAGCCTACTATGACATCTGTTGATATTGTAAAGTCTGTAAATCGCTCTTTGGCTTTTTTTATGACTTCTCTGACTGTTTTTACAGTGTGCCCTCTTTTCATATCATTTAGGACTTTGTCGCTGCCGCTTTGTACTGGTATGTGGAGAAATTTGTAGACTTTGTCACTGTCATAGGATTTTATCAATTCTTCTTTTATTCTTGGCATGTACATTGGATTCATCATGCCAACACGTATCATGAAATCTTGTGGGATTTCAGATACTGTTTTTACTAAAGTTGGTAAATCTGTATCGATGTCAAACCCATAACATCCATTATCTGTGGATGTCAGCCAAATTTCTTTGCACCCTTCACTAATTTCAGTTTCAACTTGTCTTACAATATCTCCTATTCTGTAACTTGTAAGATCTCCTTTTGATAATTTAGTCTGACAAAAAGTACATTCACTCATACATCCACTGGCTATCTCTACAATTCCTACAACTGGGTTCAATCTTATTTTTGGCAATCCTACTTTTGATAAATCCGAGTCTTCTAATGCTACATGTCTTATCCCTCTCAATGTAGAATCTATTACCTGTAATGTCTTTCCCAATGAGTTTGGTCCTAACAAACTGGCTTTCTCTGTGATTTTTTCTACCGTATTCTTCTCAGCTTTTGGAAGACAACCTGCAACAACAAGAGGTTTTGATTTTAATGACCTGATTCTATGCATCATCTTGTTTGCTGTTGAATCTTTGACAGAGCATGTAACAACAATATTCAAATCAGATTCTGAAGAATCTTTGGCAAGAGTGTGACCTCCGTTTACAATTAATCCTGAAATCATTTCAGAATCTGCAAAGCTAGCAGAACATCCGTATGCTTCTACAAAAATTTTTGCCATGATTTACCCAAATAATGCATCAATTTCTTTATTGTTCATCAATTTCTTTGATGTTACTAATTCTCTGATGGTTTTTCCAGTCTTTAGAGACTCTTTGAATAATTCTGCAGATTTTAGATAGCCAATTTTTGGTGTAAGGAGTGTTACAATTACTGGGCTATTTTCTATATCCTTTCGGAGTTTATCCTTGTTTGCAGTTAATCCGTCTATTAGATTTGCAGAAAATATTGGCAAGAAATTTTTCAGCATATCTGTAGATTCTAGCATACACTTTAGCATACCTGGTAACATTACATTTAGCTCAAACTGTCCACTTTGAGCTGCATAAGATACTGCAGTATCATTTCCAATGATATTAAAACAAATCATGTTCATACATTCTGCTAATGATGGATTTACCTTACCTGGCATGATGGATGAACCTGCATGAACAGCAGGTATTCCCAGTTCTGATAATCCTGCAATTGGACCTGATGCCATCAATCTAATGTCATTTGCAAGTTTGCCAACTTCAAGTGCCAAATTACGTAATGCGCCTGAAAGATTTGCAACTGCAAATTTACTTTGCAATGAATGTTGCATGTCTTTTTCTGGTATTAGTGATAACTTTGAAATCTTTGCAAGCTCTGCTATTGCAATTTTTCTATATCCTTTTGGTGTGTTTGCACCAGTACCAACTGCGGTTCCACCTAATGCAACATTTTGTAATTCTTTTTGAGACAAAACAATTACACTTCGTGCTTTTGTAATGGCTGTAGCATAGGCTGCAAATTCACTTCCAAGAGTTACAGGTAATGCATCCATCAAATGGGTTCTTCCAATTTTTTTAAACGAAGAAAATTCTTTTGCCTTTTTTGTTAATGATTTTATTAGTATGTCGATTGTAGGAATTACATCTTTGAGATTTATCAGAATTGCAACATGCATTGCAGTTGGATATGTGTCGTTACTTGATTGCGACATGTTTACATGATCATTTGGATGTAGATGCTGGTACTGGCCCTTCTTTTTGTGTAATATCTCAAGTGCTACATTTGCAATGACTTCGTTTGTATTCATGTTAAATGCGGTTCCTGCACCAGAGTTGATCATATCTATTACAAATTGTTCAACATATTTTCCAGACAATATTTTATCACATGCTGCAACTATTGCCTTTCCACGTTTTGCATCTATTGAATTTGTTTTCATATTTGCTATTGCAGCAGATCGTTTAATCATGACAAATGACTTGATCAAATTAGCATGTGCTTTGTTTCCTGTTACATGATATTGTTTAATCGCTCTTCCTGTAAATGCCCCATAATATGCGTCAGATGGTATTTTGACTTTTCCCAAAGAATCTTCATCTAGTCTAAATTTCAAATCAATCTTGCCTTTAATTTCCCACTATTCATTCTTTTTCTGGCATTTTTTTGAAATCACGTTTATTACTTTTAAGAATTAATGCGAATTATTATATAGGATCTGCTGATCACGTTGCATAATGAATAAGCGTATCAGTATGCTCTTTACAATTGCAGCAGTAGCTGTAATGGGGGCAACGCTATTCGGAAGCACATACACACAAACCCAAATTAGTGGACAATCACTTGACGCCTCAAAAATGGATGTCAATGTAATTGAACAAATCCACCAAATGGGCGGTTTACAGCTTGTAATGCCAGAGGCATTCGCAGTAACTGATTGTGGTGCACTAGCAGAAACTGGACGAAATATCGTCGAGTTTAATTTGACTGGTGAAAGTGTTACACTTCCAATCATGGGAGGAAAGACATACAATGCAATGACCTTTAGTGGAGAAGTCCCAGGACCAACACTAAGAGTCACTCAAGGTGATGTCGTAAAAATGACACTAACAATTCCAGCAGATGAAGTTACTGGTCACGGTAACGACATGCATGCATCACAAATGTCAGCAGGAAACTTTGAATCCGTTAATCCGGGTGAAACAAGTCAATACTGCTACATTGCTGAATCAGCTGGTATTTTCAAATACCATTGTTCCGGTGTCCACCTAATTGGTATGGATCAACACGTTCTTTCCGGCATGTACGGAATTGCAATAGTTGACCCAGTCAATGGATACAAGAAACTAGCGGTAGAGAAAACTTCAGTTAATAACGGCAAAGTATCTTTAGACAGACAGTTCTACGATGCAGATGCATTAGAGTTCACACTCCAATACAACCAATTGTACCTTACACCTGAAGGCAACTATGATGCAGGAGCAATGTTCCAACATCATAACACTGCAACAGTTGTTAACGGAATGCAATTTGGTTATGTACCAAACATGGTTCACAACTTGCTCGTTAAAGGCGATGCAAACAAGAACATCTTTGTTGCACAACCATGGAATGGACTTGAACTAAAGCAGTACCAATCACAACCATTGTTCGTTGAGAACGGACAACATGTGAGACTCTTTGTTGAAAACCAAGGTAACGAACCAGTATTCTTCCACATTGTTGGAGAAATCCTAGACAGAGTTACACAAGGTAACAGAGTACAATCCGGAGCAACCGAAACATGGATGCTAGGTGGCTCACAAGGAATGATAGTTGATTTGGTATTTGATGAACCAGGTGCATATGCAGCAGTTAATCACGACTATGCAGCAATTTACACTGGTGCCGCTACAGTATTTGTAGCAGGTGATCCATTTGGATTGAACCCAAGATTGGTCGATGCAGGAGTTATTCCAGCACCAGTACCATCATATGCTTATGCATTGGGCAACCCAAGCAACGCTGTCCCACCAATGGGAATGAACAGTATTGCACACCCAGCACTCAATGTTCATGGTCTATACACTGATGAAGTTGCTTCTGAGAAAATAGCAAATGGTGCATTACCCTTATGGGATATTGTACCAACTCTACCACCAATACCATAGGTAGTAACACCCTATCTTTTTCTATTTTTCAATTTTTAATGAATTATATTCTATAGATTTTTTCTTTATTCTATGGGATTTGATGATTCTGTTTTGATATGTGATGAAGTAGATCCTGTTTTAAATAAAATATTGCAAGATAATGGCTTGAAAGTTTCATATGAGCCAAAGATTACTCCTGATCAAATCAAAGAAAAAATTTCTAATTTCAACATTGTAATTGTTAGAAGCAGAACAACTCTTACAAAAGAGATGATTGAAAAAGCTGACAAGTGTAAAATTATTGCACGTGTTGGAGTTGGACTGGACAATGTTGATCAAGTGGCAGCTAAAGAAAAAAATATCCGTGTAATTAATGCAGCAGAAGGTGCAATGAATGCAGTAGCTGAGCTAGTTTTAGGATTAATGTTGTCATTGGCAAGACAAACTGCAAGAGGAGATAGAGCAATTAGAAATGGACAGTGGCTAAAAAATGAATTAAAAGGAACTGAACTTCGAGGCAAATATCTTGGAATTGTTGGACTGGGAAACATTGGAAAAAGATTGGGACGACTTGCAAGAGCACTTAACATGAATATTATTGGTTACGATGTAATTCCAATTGATGAGGAATTTGCTAAAGAAGTTGGATTGATGAAAGCTGATCTAGATACCTTGTTGCAAAGTTCTGATTATATTTCAATTCACGTTCCATTATTGGATTCTACATATCATTTGCTTAATGCTCAAAAAATGTCTACTATGAAAAAGACTGCAAAAATTATCAACACTTCACGAGGTGGAGTAGTTGATGAGGATGCTTTGTATGATGCATTAAAAAATGGTAATCTAGGCGGTGCAGCATTGGATGTTTTTGAGAAAGAGCCTGCAACAGGAAACAAATTAGCAGAACTAGATAATGTGATTCTTACCCCACACATTGGTGCCCAAACAAAAGAGGCTCAGTCTTTGGCAGCCAACATAATCGGAGAAAAGATTATCCAAATACTCCGAGGCGTAATCTAAGTATTTTTCCTGCACGAATAAAAATAACCAAAAAAGCTTGACTGATACGTGATTAAATCTCGTCTCATTCTTTTTAAGACGGATTTGGAGGTTAATCTTTGTGCAGAAAAATCAAGCTGTATCCATACAATCTCAAAGATTGGGGAAAAATATGCCTAGTATGGGTTCACTAGTCAAAATCTCAATTGGATTAATCATTGTTGCAATATTTTCTTCGGCCTTTGTCTATGCAGAGACTGCTTCTGTAGATGTAGATGGTACTTCGTATGATGTTGAATATACTGGTACTGGAGTAACTGTTTCTGGAATCGATGCAGATCCTGATTTTATTTCGCTAATTATCAGCGTGGATGTTTCTGGTTCACCTGGAATTTTGGAAATTACACTTGAACGAAGCCTCTTTGATTCTATTTATCAAGGAGATGATGATGACTTTATTGTTTTAGCAGATGGTGATGAACCAACATATTCTGAAATTGAAACAACTCCTCAAAGTAGAACTCTAAGTATTGAATTACCTGCTGGAACTGAAGAAGTTGAAATTATTGGCTCTCAATTTTATTCACCTGTCACTGAACCAGTTGAAGAACCAGCAGTTGAAGAACCAATAGAAGAACCAGTACCAGAAGAGACACCAGCAGTTGAAGAACAAGTACCAGAAGAGACACCAGCAGTTGAAACACCAAAAACTGAATGTGGTGTTGGAACAGTTCTCAAAGATGATGTTTGTGTTTTGGATGAAAGATGTGGACCTGGCACTGTTCTAACAGATGGTGTTTGTGTAGCTGAACCAACTTCTGAAGCTCCTGCTAGAGGACTAGGAACTCAATTAATCGTTGGACTAGTTGGTTCATTTATCATCGCAGGTATTATTGGACTTGTCCTGGCTATAATGTCCAAAGCAAGCAAGAGCAAGAAATAATTTCATCTTGGTAAAAAATTTCTTATTAAAAACTATTCTAGATAGTGTGGTTATTTTTAAATTACAATAAT
Source organism: Nitrososphaeraceae archaeon (assembly GCA_025930495.1). Lineage (GTDB taxonomy): Archaea > Thermoproteota > Nitrososphaeria > Nitrososphaerales > Nitrosopumilaceae > Nitrosarchaeum. The sequence goes on along the minus strand of JAICOU010000006.1, from coordinate 29,246 downwards.
CTCTTTATTAATTAGGTATTGAATTACTTGAGAAAATTCATTATCTGAAATTTTGTCTTCAAGCCACCATCCTACTGTATTTTTTGTCCATTTTGGAATGTGTATGCTCTCAAGATTTTTTTCATTTATTTTATCTGGTATGTTGATAATGTTTTTGTCTACAAATTTGTTTATTGCATCTATGAAAAATCCATCTGACATTTTGTCATTAATCCAACTAAATGCAACTTGTTTCATCAATGCAGGAATACAGACATTTTCTGAATCAATTAAATCAAATTCTGCGCTGTCTTTTGCACCTGCATATTCTACATCTATGAAATATTTGCCTAGTGGAAAAATTTCTGCTTCAAAAGGAATCATTGAAGGAATTGGATTTGTTTGATTGGATATTGGAATTGAGATTGCACTACTTGATTTGTCTGCTTGGTCTTTGATGTGGATAATTGCAGGTTCTCCTGTAACTTCTGAGACTTTTATGGTGTAAAATAATTTTTCACAGTATCTAAAAGTAGTCTTTTCCATTAAAATTTCAACAGTTGGTGTGGCGTAAACACTTGGCAATAATGCGGCACTAAAGATTATCAATACCATGATAAGCGAATATCTTGTTTTCATCTTTGTCACTTTGTGATTACTTTAATAAAAATCTCAAAGCTATGCTCAGGAATACTTTTTAATGACTAAGCGTGATTTTATTTATCGAGTTTTCTGCGGAGATACTCTTTGAGTGGGTGCTTTGTGAGCGCCACTCAAGGAGCATTTTGATTCTCTAGTGTTTTAGCCACATTTGACGATTTACAGTTAGAATGAATATTTTGATCCTTTAATGCCCAATTTTATGCATAATCTGGATACGGTAAATAATGATTATTACAATAAATTAATCTTCATCTAATTTTTTAGATATTTTCTTTAATATTTTTGCAGGAATGTAATTTTTGCTCACAAATATTACTAGATAAAATAATATATTATTTCTAGTGTGTTCGAAAAATTACACATTATTGACTTACCATTCTATTCGTAATGTTTTACCTTTTAGAAGATTTTCCATCTCCCATTTTACAACCTCATAATTGGCTCCTTTCTCTATTGTTGGAATTATGGATGATTTGGTTTTTGTCTCTGATTCTTGGCTAATTTCATATATCTCAGGCTGTTTTATGCCGCTTCCTGTTGGATATTTGAATGACATGATATAGTGCTGACAATCCACCAAAAATGCATTCTCAAAATATCTCTCAGGCTCTTCTACTTCATACACTAAAGTGTATTTTCTATCAGTATCGTCTTTAGTTATTGGTTCGCTAAACTCTGTTGTAAATTCCTTACAGTCAGGTCTATCTACATTGATACTGGTGATCTTGCACTCTCTGTGTTTTTCGTCATAAACTTGGATGTTAAGTTCACTAATGTCTTCTTTTTTTACATCCATTGCTATTCCATGTAGTACATTTTTGATTGGCTCATTTGATGTGTTTACCACTTCATATGTTCTCTTATGTTGGACAAGCATTTTTTTTGGATCCATCACAGTCAATTCAACATTAACTGATGGGTATAATGTCGTTTTTTGAAGACGTATAGTCTCTTCACCATATTTGCTTCTAATTGCAGCTCCTTTCTCTGGATGTTTTTTGTTTCCAAAACCATCTCCATACACTGAATACAATAGCATTGTTTGTCCGTGTTTTAAGACAACATCGTGAACTGGATGAATCATATGTCTGTACTCATCTGATAATGCTCTCAGATCCTCTGCCATTGTAGGTGATACTAGTATGTGTCCGTCATCGCCAAAGTCCATGACTCTTCTTGCATAAATTATTCCAGGTCCCCAAGTGTTTCTGTTTCCAAGTAAATCATTTACCAGAAAACAATTTCCACTATGTAATCCAACTCTTACTCTGACAGTTTCACTTGGTATCTTTGCTTTGTTGTATTCATCTAGTTTATGATGAAGCTCAATTGCTAATAATAGCGGCAATTCAGGCCCTTGCAAAAACCCAAGACAGCATCCATCTCCTGTTGGAAGCATTATCAATGATTCTTTTGGAACTGATTTGAAAGCATGACATTCTGAAATACATCTGTTTAATGTTTCGATTTTTTTGATCTGTGTTTTTGTTGACATTGAAATATCTGACAATCCTACAATATCTACAAAAAAGAAATTTGCATGGATTAGTTTTAGCTCGGCTGTAAAATCCATGATTTCAAAATGATTCTTGGATTTTTAAAGTAATATGTAATATTCAAAAGAAAATTCTAAACTCTATCTCAAAATACTTTACTTTCTAAGTATATCTTCTGGAATATATGGGATCTTTGCTTTGCTCATGACATTATTACACATCAAAAAGATATAGGTAGTCTGGAAAATTCTAAGACTTTTCTTGTCCATTTTGGCAAAGATTTTCACCACTTTGATAAAATGAGAAATTGAATTCATCTTTTTTGTAAATACTTAAGTTTATACAAAATTTAGAAAAATTATGGATGAAATGTTATTATCTTTAGAATTTTGGACTACTATTGCTCATTGGTTAACTGGTATTGGAACTGTAGTTCTGGCTATTGCTCTCTTTAAGACATTCAGGCATTTGGAAGCCGTAACAAAGAAGAACAATATAGAAACTGAATATCGTTTGAGACCTTGGATTGGACCATCATCTGGAATTAGAAGAATAGACAATTCAATTAATGGAAATATTCAATTCTCAATCACAATTAAAAATTTTGGCGACTTGCCTACATCAGGAGTCAAAGCAAAGTCTCTTATTTCCACAAAACCTTTGGGTAAAGAATCTCTTAAGGAATCATTATCTGAGTTTGATCTAGGGCCTCTTTTACCACACATGGAAAAAGAATATTGGTTTTTTGTAGATAATTCAATATGGGATGATGTTTTAAACAATGATGCCACCTTATTTGTTGCAATTTATTTTGAATACATATCCATGACTGCTTCCAATGGATATGGAATGATCAGTGAATATAACAAAAATAACCAAACTTTTGTACATAAAGAAATGTGGATAGATTATCCACAAGTATCATTAAAATAAAATAATGTGATTTAAGTTTATTATCCTCATAAAATAACCTTAAACTAATTTGATAAAATCTATTTTGTTTTTAACCGTGATTTTAGCTTTAATGCCTTATTCTGTTAATGAAATTATTGAATCGGACAATATTACTTTTTTAGATAATGTTAAACAGAAATTGACAACAATTAATGCTCCATTTATAGAAAACGTTGGTCAGATTAAAGATGATACAGTAAAATATTATGCTAACACATTTGCTGGAAATATTTATGTTACAAATAAAGATATCATATATTTATCAAATGCTCAAAACAACACTAGTTGGATAACAAAAGAAATTTTTCTAGATGGGGATTTAATTCCAACAGGACATGAGAAAAGTGATGCAGTTGTAAATTATTTTAAAGGCAATTCAGATAACTGGAAGTCAGAAATTCCAACATACAACACAGTAACTTTGGGCAATGTATGGCCTTTGATTCAAGTTGATCTTAAAGCGCATGGAAATAATATTGAAAAAATATTTACTATTTTTCCAGGTGCCAACATATCAGATATTAAAACCAAATTTGATGGAATAACAAAACTTGATGTTGATGAAAATGGTTCGTTGGTAATTGACACAGAAAAAGGAAAAACCGTATTCTCAAAACCTGTTGCTTATCAAATTATTGACGGGCAGAAAAACAACATACCTGTATCATACACAACTGATGAAATGATTTATGGTTTTTCAGTTGGAAAATACAATACAAACATTCCATTGGTAATTGATCCGCTTATTGCATCAACGTTTATTGGAGCCAGTGGTGCAGATGATGGAACAGATATTGCACTCGATAGTTCAGGTAATGTATACATCACAGGTTCCACTAATGATGTTGCAGTTGATTTCCCAACCACTGTAGGAGCATACGATACAACACAGAGTGGAGGCACAGATGTCTTTGTCAGCAAATTCAACAGTAATCTTACCACACTTTCTGCATCGACGTTTATTGGTGGAAGTTCTTCAGATACAGGATATAGCATTGCACTCGATAGTTCAGGTAATGTATACATCACAGGTTCCACTAATGATGGAATTACAGATTATCCAACTACTATAGGAGCATATAATCAAACACATAGTGGTATCATTGATGTCTTTGTCAGCAAATTCAACAGTAATCTTACCACACTTTCTGCATCTACATTAATCGGAGGTAGTGGAAACGATTATGGTTATGGAATAACTGTGGATAGTAATTCAACTATCTATATTACTGGTGAAACTAATGCAGCTACTAATAATTTTCCAACCACTGTAGGGGCATACAATACAACACATAATAGTGCAATTGGAACACCGGACGTCTTTGTCAGCAAATTCAATAGTGATCTCACTTCACTTAATGCATCTACTTTCATTGGGGGTAACGGTGGTGATGCTGGAGAAGGCATCTCACTTGATGGTTCAGGTAATGTATACATCACTGGTCATACGGATAGCAGTACCACACTGTATCCAACTACGGGTGGTGCGTATGATACAACACAAAATGGTAGCACAGATGTCTTTGTCAGCAAATTCAACAGTAATCTTACCACACTTTCTGCATCGACGTTTATTGGTGGAGGTAGTGTGGATTGGGGATATGATATCACACTAGACAGCACAGACAATGTTTACGTTACAGGTTATACGGATGATCATCCAACTGTGTTTCCAATTACTGTAGGGGCATATGATACAACGCACAATGGTTCCTACGATGTATTTGTTAGCAAGTTTAACGGTAACCTAACATCACTTTTCGCATCTACATTAATCGGAGGTAGTGGTTTTGATTATGGTTATGGCATTACACGTGATAACTCTGGAAATGTCTATGTTACAGGTAGAACTGCAGACAGTGCAACTGATTTTCCAACTACTGTAGGAGCATATAATCAAACACATAGCGGTTCTGATGATGTCTTTGTCAGCAAATTCAACAGTAATCTTACCACACTTTCTGCATCTACACTCATTGGAGGTAGTGGACAGGATTATGGAAATAGTATTACACGTGATAGTTCTGGAAATATCTACGTTACAGGTATAGCCACTCTTGCCACAATAAATCTACCAACCACTGTAGGTGCATATGATACTACACACAATGGAAGTAATGACGTCTTTGTCTCAAATCTAGATTGTAATTTATCATCCTCAAACTCAACATGTACTTCTCAATCACTCTCTGAATCTTTAGGAATCTCTGATAGTGTGACAACACTCACAAATGTCATATCAACGAATGTAACTGCAGGAATATCCGTAACCAAAACATTACCTGCAGCAGGTACATTGGAAGTCACATTACCTTCTACCAATAAAGTTTCTTTTACACTTCCATCTGGAATATCGGGTGATGTTACAGTAGTAACAACAAATTCGGGAAGTTCTGATGCAAGCATTTCATTTCTTGGAACTGTTGTGGATTTCACTACTGCCTCATGTACGGGGGGATGTACAGTAGCATTCAACTTTACACAGGCAGAGTTAACTGCCAGCGGATTTAGTAGTTCAGACATTAAAATTTTCCACGATTCCAGTGGAGACGGAAGCTTTCAGACAAGTGAAGCACTTACAACTACAATCTCTACTTTCTCTGCAGGATTTACTGCAACTGCCAGTACTCCTTCCACCTCAAAGTTTGCAATAGGTGGAGTAGCTGGAAGTGTTTCAGCAAATGCTGCAGCTGGGATTGGTGCTGCAGGACATTTCTTGGGATTTCTCAAAGATAATTGTGATGAAAGCGGATTTGGTCAAGGAGAATCTTTACGAGTCTATGAAATTAGTTATGATAAATGTGACGCAAATCAAATCACCATACTAGCTGATACTACATGTGGTCCAATGAAAATACTTGTAGGAAAAGAAAACAACATGAATGTAGCTGGAATGTCATCGGTCCAACCGTATCTAAACGATGAAAAACGAATGATTATCATAAACAGCCCAATTACATCAGATGTTACAGAATTTTCAGTTGTTGCAAAAGACAACCGAGATGAATTTTATGAGAAAATATCTGCAGATCAGTGTAGCGCAACAAAACAGTATTCCTTTACAACAGGATACACATCAGAGCAAAACAACGCCCTACCACTATCGCTTCCAGACTGGATTAAAAACAATGCAAAATGGTGGTCAAGTGATGAGATTGATGATCAGACATTTGTAAATGGAATCCAATATTTGATACAACATGATGTAATATTTATTCAAAAAAATACCACAACAGAAAATACCGATAATACAATTCCGGAATGGATTAAAAACAATGCAAAATGGTGGTCAAGTGATGAGATTGATGATCAGACATTTGTAAATGGAATCCAATATTTGGTAAATAACGGAGTTATCAAAGTAGATTGATTTTTCTTGATTCCTACTTTATCTGCTAAAATCTGACTGTTTAGGCTTATTAAAGGGGATTTTATTAAAATCGATATGCCTAGCATACAAGACAAAACTTGGATCAAACTATGGAAAGAAAACACTCCTGAAATCAGAGAGAGAATAGTACAATGGCGTAAAGAAAATGCCGTTATTCGAATAGATAGACCTAGTCGTTTGCAGAGAGCCCGAAGATTGGGCTACAAGGCAAAACAGGGAATAGTTGTTGTTAGAATGAGAGTAGGCACTGGTGGTATGCGAAAACAAAGACCAGTTGCTGGTAGAAGACCAAAACATCTTGGTGTTACTCGAATCAAGGCAGACGATGACATGAAAACAGTTGCAGTAAGAAGAGTACTACAAAGATATCCTAACATGAAACTTTTAGGTTCATACTTTGTCTACAAAGACGGCATGCATTACTGGTTTGAAGTTATCTTGGCAGATCCAATGCATCCAAGAATTGCACAAGACAAAGAATTACGACAAAGATTACCTCAGATAACTGCATAAATTGAAATCAAAATTATTTGTTTCATTTCTTTTACTTTTAGTAGTCACACCTACATTTGGTCAATTACTTTCTGATCAAACTGGACTTGTAAATAGATTAGATGTAAAAACAGGTGGATACACATTTGAAGTTGAAACTGTTGCAAACTTTGACATACAGGATTTTGAGTTTGATGAAGAACAAAAACGCTTAACCCTTTACGTTTCTAGCAGTCTTGAAAATAATCTAGGCGAGGTATATCTTCCGCAAACTCTTTTGAATGGAAATCTTACTTTTTATATTAATGGAGAGGAATATTTTCCAACAATAAAACTCAATGACAATATTTCATTTATCACACTAAATTTTACAGGCTCTGGTAATAATAAAATAGAAATTATTGGAACTGATTATTTACAGGGACTAAATCAAACATCGATTGAAGATCCATTGCCTGTTGAAAATTCTCAAGATAAGACAGGCGGATGTCTGATTGCTACTGCTGCATTTGGTTCTGAACTTGCTCCACAAGTGCAGCAACTACGAGAATTGCGTGATAATCAATTGCTCCAAACAGAATCAGGAAAATCATTTATGAGTTCATTTAATGCATTTTACTATTCATTTAGCCCTGCAATAGCTGATTACGAACGTGAAAATCCAGTATTCAAAGAGGCTGTAAAGATTGCCATAACCCCGATGCTTTCAACGTTTTCAATCATGACCTTATCTGACGGTTCTGAAGCTACAGTATTGGGTTTGGGACTCTCTGTAATTGCATTAAACATTGGAATGTATTTTGTAGCTCCTGCTGTTGTGGTTGTAGGGATTAGGAAAAAATTCTAAATTCTTTTTCTAAATCATTAAATTGAAATTATAAGAGATAAAATTATTGCCAGACAATCAATCAAAATTCACAGAAATTAAATTCCTGGCAGATAAAGTACATGCTCATCATTGGCCACTTGATACTCCAAAATGGAGTGATTTGACAATCAAGCAAGTCAATGATTCTCTAAATAATAAGGAAAAAAAGCAGATAGTAATCAAAAGTAATGCTATTCTAATTGAGAATTATACATTTACAGACATCAAAAAAGTAGGATTGACCATACCTCTATTTCAAAAACAAAGTACGTTAGTTTTTGAGGGCTGCTTTGAGAACTTGTATGCCCATGTACATATCACAACAAAATCAAAAGACTATCTTGAGATCTTTAACAAACTAATGCATTGGAGATTTAGATATTTCCCAGATAGTTTGACATCTTAAAAAATTTAAAAATAAATCATCTTACTTGTTCCACGAAATATCATATGCGATAATCGTGGTTTGTTTTGGTTTTGCCTTTTGTTCCATTCCCCATTCGTTTGCAGTATGGCCTGAATTAAGCTCAGAGATTTCACCCCATCTGAATTTGGTAACTTTGGCTGTCTCCATAAAATGTTAATTATACAGTTTAATCTTAAGTGGTACGATTGCACTGCAATGCAACTAATTTCTAAATCCTTAAGTTTGTATTATTTTATGTGTTTTTACGCATGAAAAATTCCACCAAAGGCGTCATAGCTATTATTGTTGGTCTTGTGGCATTTTATGGAATAATGTTGGCATTGTTTAATATCTCATTTTGGTAATATTGATTTTAATTCATAAAAATTTAAGTTAAAATTCATTGTATTTTTTCTCATGGAGCATACAAAAGATTGTGCATCTAAAATTACCAATAATCTGAAACACGTCAACTGCTTTTGTACATGTCACAAAATTATAATAAACAAATAGATCCTAAATCGAGATTTGTTTTTATTTTGTTTGTGAAAATATGATTTATGAATAATGCAAAAGTTGCATTAATTGGTGGCTTTTGTATTGTTGCAGTGTTATCTGTGATCCTGGTTTTTCTTCGCTAGATATTTGCTAAAATACTAGTATTTTAAAACCATAACTTGTTGGGAGAAAAAGAAGCACTAGCATTTCTTAAGAAAAGCAACAAATCTATTGTTCAGGCTTGGGAATCTTACAAGTTAAAGATTGGTACTTCTGAGAACAAACAGCTAAATGATGTCTTTCAACAGATGTTTAAAGCATGGACATTGTCAAACCAAAAAGCAATAGATCTTCTTGAAAACAAACATCTAAAAACTGTAAAGAAAACCCCGATACTCAAAGAGAAAAAATCTGGAAAAAATAATAAATAATTAATCTTATTCGTTTAGCAGTTTTTGAATCATTGCTTCAACATTGCCTGATTGTCCAAAAGAGACATCTCGTAGAATTCCTTTTCTGTCCACTAGTATCATAGATGGTGTTCCCTGCAGTGCAAATTTTTCAAATGTCTCTGCTGAATACTCTTTTGTTTTCATATAGTCTCTAACTCTTTGAATGATTTGTTTTCTATATTCTTCTGGTTGGGAATCAAATTCTGGGATTTGCCCGTAAATGAACTGTAATATCTTATCCTCGCTTACTTTGCCGTCTGTTTTAGCTAGTTTGTCCATCGCAAGAGGAAATGGAATTTTATATGCTAGTTTGCCATTTTGCAACTGCCCGTACATTGATAGTGCGTTTTTTGTCTCCCCTACGACCTCGCCTGTCTCAGCTAACATCTTTAGATTATCTAGAGTATTTTTATCATAATCCTCAAATGCTGTAGCGATTCCTATTACCCGTACCCCATCATCTTTGTACTTGTTGTAAATGCTAATTGCTTCTGGAAGTGCATGCATAAAGCAACCAGGACAATTCACCTGAAATACCTCTACTAAAACAATATGATCTTTTTCCTGATCAAAGTTTGTTGGGGCTCCTTGAACCCAATCAGACACTTCAAAATTTGGTGCTTTTTGTCCTATTATTGCACTCATTATGTACCGTTGATTTTTTTTCCATTAAATAGATAACGCTATACAAAATTTGCGAACATTTCGGGTAACCTAATATAGGATATAAAAAATCTGAAAACAAAATGCAGGCAGTAACTCAAAGCAGATTAGATCTTTTTGCAGAAATGGAGGCAAAATATGAAAAAAAAGATACTGCATATTTTGTAAATCTTTTAACTCATCCTGATTATGTAGTGAGAACTCGTGCTACTTGCATTTTAGTTGATTTTGGAGGCGAAGATAAAGTTCCACATGTTGCTCAAGTTCTAAAAAATGATGTAAATGAACTTGTAAGACATGAAGCTGCATTTTCGCTAGGTCAGATGTGTCTTTCTAGTTGTATACCTGCACTTGCTGATGCAACGTTGCATGACCCTAGCATGTTTGTAAGACATGAGGCAGCCATTGCACTTGGTGTAATTGGCTCCAAAGAGGCAAAATCTATTTTAGAAAAAGCATTAAACGATCCTGATAGACCCGTAGTGGAATCTGCAGTGATAGCACTATCTAATATTGAATTTATGGAAAAATTAAGCAAGAATGAAAAATTTGCAAAACTAACAGGTGGATAAGATGAATTTTACACTTGGAATTATTGCTGCAGTTGGTGTTTTGGTTGCAATTAGTTTGGTTATGATTGCAATTGATCCTGGATATCTTTCAGAAATGCCAGTAAAACCAGTTGCTTGTACAAAAGAGTATGTTCCAATTTGTGGCATTGATGGTATTACATATGGTAACATGTGTACGCTAAATGCAGCAGGAACCGAACTTGATTATCCAGGTGAATGTGTTAAACCACTTGCAGAAGGTTGGCAACAAATGGAATCTATGCAACATCCTGGAATTGGACATGAATCTCATCAATCTGTAACTATTTTGCCATTATCTGAGAAAGTTTATTCTGGCACTTTATACTATTCTGCATCAGAGCCAATTCAGCTAATTACTTTACATGGTCCCCTGACAGATGGAGAAGCAAAGGGGCAGGCAACTTGGACTCCAGATGGAATAACAAAATATGCATTAACATTTGTAACTCCGGATAATGCACAGGGAGAATGGAAGTTTGCCGGCAATGCATTAGCAGTACATACAAAGAAGACTGAACCGTTCACTGTTGATTATATGGTAGATTATACTGAAAAAGAATTTTCTACATCTGTTCATACTGGAACATTACAATCAGAACAAGACCCTGGCATTGGACATGAATCACATCAGCTAGTAATGATTCTTGCACCATCTGATGATATCTATTCAGGAATTCTTTCCTATTCTGCAACAGAACCAATTCAATTAATCACACTAACAGGTCCCCTAGGTCCTACAGAAAGACCTGTATCAGCTTGGACTCCTGATGGTCAAACACTTTATGCACTAAATTTAGTTGATCCTGCAAATGCAATGGGCTCTTGGGAGTTTTCAGGAAATGCTCTGGCTGTTCACACCAGAAATACTACACAATTTACTGTTAGTTACTCTGTTAGTGCAACTGCTGAATCAAAAATAACTCCACCTGTATCTGCAATGCCTGTACTTCCAATTACTCATATAGTTTCAATTCCACAAGGTTCAGGAGCTCCAGGATGTGAGAGTACAAACGAATGCTATCTTCCATCTTCTTTAGAGATTCAAGTTGGTGATACTGTTTTGTGGAGTAATGATGATACTGCAGCCCATACTGTTTCCAGTGGAACTCCTACAGATGGAATGGATGGAATCTTTGATTCTAGCTTGTTTATGTCAGGAACTACTTTTGAATTTACATTTGATAAATCAGGGACATATCCTTATTTTTGCATGGTTCATCCTTGGATGACTGGAGAAATTATTGTAAATGAAATTCATGATATGATTGTAAATGAAATTGCAGTTGGAGAGCCATCCCCAGTTGAATCAGAAGTTACTGTTGCTGAATCCGTAGCTGTAGAAGCAGTAGAAAAACGAGCAACTCCTGTAGAAGTTACAATGGCAAAAGGCTCCAGTGCTCCAGGATGTGAAAGTGCCAACGAATGCTATCTTCCCTATACAGTTGAAATTTACTCTGGAGAGCCAGTAGTTTGGATTAATACCGATTCTGCAGCTCATACAGTAACCAGTGGTTCTCCTGCGATTCATGATGGTCTTTTTGATTCAGGAATGTTGATGCCAGATCAAAAATGGGATCATGTGTTTACTGATTCTGGAGAATATGATTACCATTGTATGTTGCATCCTTGGATGACAGGCAAAGTTATTGTAAATTAAAATCGTCTTAAAGTACAGTTATTTTGCTTCCTTGTTCCGTTGATTCAAATTTGTATATTCTTTCTACGTTAGAGTCTTCAAATATCTCTGAATCATGTGTAATTATGATAAATTGCATTGGCTTTCCAACATTTGTAATGTCTGATAATTGAGACAATACATCAACAAGTGATTTTTTACGTTCTGCATCCAAATGTGTTGTAGGCTCGTCAAGTATCATTAAATTAAGATTTGATGCCCCAAGTAGGCTTGCCATTCCCAATCTTAGTGCAAGTGCCACACTAACTTGTTCTCCACCACTAAGTGATTCTAAATCTAATATTTCATTTTTAGAATAACATGCGATTGAGATATCACGTACTTTCTCTGAAAGTGATATTCTTTGAATTTTTGTATTAAGTAATGTGAGATATTCAGAAGATTTTGTTGAAATAGTATTGAGTGCCCATGATCTAAGACTAGTTGCAACTGGGCCATCTCTGCTAAATATATTCATTTGAATAGTATCTAATTCATTCATATATTTTTTAACTACTTTAAGCTTAGAACCAGCATTTTGCATTAATTCTATTTGTTCTTCATATTTTGTAATTTTTTCTGTTATTGCACCTAGATTCTGATCTATTTGTGAAAGATCAGTTTGTTTCTCATTGATAGATTCTTTTAGATTTAAAAATTCTTTTTCATTAAATCCTTTTATTTCTTGTTCCAATTTTGTAATATTTTCAAAAATCGTTTTTGCATGTGAATCTATTTGAGATATTTCTAATAGATTTCCATTAATAGACAAAGGAATTTTTTGAATTCCTTTCTTTAATTTTATTTCTTCTTGAATTTTTCTTATATCTTCTTGATCTTTTATGGAATGTGCCTTTAATGTTGCTTCAGCATCTCTTGCATTTTGTAGTTTTTGAGAAAATTCAATTCTTTTTTGACTGTACATTGTACGCTCTTTCTCTGTTGCAGTCATCTGTTCTTTAAGAAATACAATTTCTTGTTTTAGATGCTCTTCTTGAAATAAAGGGGTTAGTTTTTCAACTTTTGAATCACATACAGGACATCTATTATCCTTTAACTGAATCTTTTCAGCAAGTGCTTGTTTTTCCTTAAGTGATGCAATTTGACCTGTTAGTTCCTGTACTTTTTTTTGAGCTCCTTCAACTGCCAACTCTATTTTTTCTATCTTTGATTCCAAGTCTTTTTTTAGACTTATATGCTCAAAACACCCCTCACAATCACGTATTTTACGCTCTTTTTCGGCTATCTCACGTTGGATTTCTTGAATAGCTTCTTTTGCATATGATTGTAGTTCTCTTTTTCTTAATTCTAATTGATTAATTTTTTCTATCTTTGGAGTTTCTGTTTCTAATTTTATTCTAAGTTCTGTAATTTCTTTCTGTAGTTGTGTTTGTTTTACTTTGAGTTGTTCTTTTTGCGGCCTTGCATCTTCAAGTTCTATTTTGTATTTTTGTAGATCTCGTAATAAAATATCAATATGTGTATCATCGTAGCCCATATCTTCTCTTATTTTTTCACGAAATTTTTTGTTAACTGTCTTCATTGCTTCTGATGCAACATCTAGCTTATCAATTCCAATTATTGCATTTAGTAATTCTTTGAATTCTTTTGGTTTTGCTTTAATTATGGCATTTAATTCCCCTTGTTGTACAATGGATGCAATCTTTAATTTCTCAAAATCTAAACCTATTGTTTTCTCAATCTCATGTGTCATAGATTCTCCAAATTGTTTTCTTTCCCCTGCTGCAATTTCTAAAAATTCTCCGTTAATTTTCTCCGTGAATTTTGCAGCAAGTCCACCTTTGTTATCTATTTTTCTTACTGCTTGGTACTGCTTTCCGTTTATGCTAAATTCTACTTTGGCAAATCCTTGATTCGCTCCACGCTTTATCAAACCTTTATTTGATTTTCTCGTATGTTGCCCAAATAATGCAAATGTGATTGCATCTATGATGCTTGATTTTCCAGCACCATTTTGTCCCACAAATACTGTTACCCCATTTCCAAATTCTAATTTTGTTTCAGAATGTGATAAAAAATCTCCTAACTCAATTGACGTGATCATTTTCTTTCTCCTTTTTGTATTTCTCAAAATTTTCAATTATTATTTGCGATGCCTCTTTGATCTGATTTGAAGCTAACAGTGGAAGTAATTCCTTTATAGCAAAACTTGCAATTTGCTCTGAGCCAATTGCATCAACTGACAATCTGAACATTTCATCTTCTATTGCATTTGGTCTTTCTAGAAATACTGATGAATCTGATATTTCTTTGGAAGTAATTCGCCAAAAACATCTCAATGTTTGTGCATGTAGCCGTGAAATCTGTGCCTGTATTTGGTCTGTTTCTATATTTTCACCTTGAATTTTTATTTCTACAATAGGTTTCCGCTCCATTTTGTCTATTTTTATAGAAATCTCATCGATTGATTTTGTCAATTCATCATAATCTGTTTTGAATGAAAATTGTTGTCTTGTATCTAATTCAATCCAATTCGATCTTGCTTCTTCACCTGAAATATCTACTTCGAGAAATCCTTTTTTTGTTTCTTTGATTCCTTCACTTGTTGTGAGTTCAATAGAACCTGGGTATGCTATTGGTCCTTTAAGATGATTGAATTTCTTAATGTCATGATCATGTAGATGTCCCATTGCATAATATGTAAAATTTTTTGGCAAATCTGTAGATTGTAACTCTCCTGCAAATTTGTTAAATTCTATAATCCCTTGATGCATCACCAAAATTCTATGTCCTGTGTGATTATTTGCAACATTGTCAACTGCTTTGAATTTTTCTTCAAATTGTGAAATTTCTGCTTTTCTTATTTTATCAAACCCAACTAACAAAATTCCTTTGTACTCAATTGGATTTCCTTGTCCTATATATCTTGAAAATTCTAAATTATGATATACATATGGAATTGGTGTAGTTCGAATTCTACTTATGTCATGATCTCCTAAAATAAAAAATGAATCTATGTTATTTTTTTTTAATCGCTTTAGTGCATTAGCCATTTGAACTACTGCAGTTCCATTTGGATTTGGAACATGGAAAATATCTCCTGCAAATATTACAAAATCAACATGATCTTTAATTGATATGTCTATGGCCTGATTAAAAACATGATACACATCTTGTTCTCGTTCCTCTGATCCATATTGCACTAATCCTAAATGTGTATCTGAAATATGTGAAAATAACATTTAATCTAACAATAAATCCTTCTGGATAAGTCCTTGTGTTGATTCTACTGCAATTTCGTTCATCTTTTCTGCATTTGCCCATGCATTAACTGCACTTTGATCTGCACCCATTATCTTTTCTTTTACCTCTTCAACATGAACAAGTGATGGTAAATTAGTCCATTGTCCTACTAGTACTGCATCTCCTACATTCAAAGAAGTCAATTGAGCAATCAATTCACGACTAGTAGATTCTGTGGCGGCTGCTATTTGGCGTTGGTCATCTTCCTGAATGATTTTCATTATTGCAAAAGAACCAAGCTGACTTAGAACATTAAGATCTACACTTCGAGGTCTTTGTGATACTATTCCTAACCCTAATCCGAATTTTCTTCCCTCTCTGGCAATTTTAGCTGCCCAATATTTTGCACTGGTATCGTGATCCTTTGGAATAAAGACATGTGCTTCTTCTATTATTACAAAAATTGGTGAATTGAATTTATAACTTCTATCTCGTTTTGTTCTTCCATGTTTTACAATGCTTGCATCTTTTCTATCTTTAAGTAACTGTTGTAAATAAAATGCAAGTGCAACATTTGCTTGTTTTTCTGACAATTCTGAAATATTTAGGATGTTAGTACGTCCCTCTTTAATGAAACTTATTGGATCTCCCATATCTGGATCCAAAATATCTTCAAATCTTCTTTGAGCTTCTTCTATTATGTCTTGTACTCTGTATGCCGATGTTCTGATCTCTTTGATCTTTTTGTCTTCTGAGTTTACAATAAACTCTACCTCATTTTCTAATTT
This sequence comes from Nitrososphaeraceae archaeon, assembly GCA_025930495.1. GTDB lineage: Archaea > Thermoproteota > Nitrososphaeria > Nitrososphaerales > Nitrosopumilaceae > Nitrosarchaeum. The sequence goes on along the minus strand of JAICOU010000006.1, from coordinate 13,124 downwards.
CTTCCAAAATTCTTTTGATTCTTTAACATGTTTTGTAAATGCCATTCTTAGTACTCTCTGTTGAACATTGGCCCCATCTCTAATCTCTAACACTTCTGATAATTGGTCTGCATCTAATAATCTTGGATTAATTTTTGCATCAATTACATTGATCCGTGGAATGTTTAATGTTGTGTAGTCATTATGATAATCAAAAATTATTACAGTTCCTTTTAGTTTTCCAATTTGTTTTGTAATCAAAGAAACAAGATTACTTTTCCCCATTCCTGTCATTGCTAGAATTCCTAAATGTCTTGAAACAATTTTATCTAGATTAATTTTGACATCAATTGTTTTGTCTCTTAATAAATTTCCAATTTTGACCCAACCTTCTTTTTGTGGACTAAAAATAGCCTCTAAATCTTCTTTTGTTGGCTGTGATATGGGTGTTCCAGGAATTGGCGGTACAGCTGGTATAATTGATTGCCCTTTTCGTAAATTTTCTAAAAATCCTAAAATTCCAATATGTGCTGTGTATGTTTTGTCTCTCTTGTTTATTTCTGCAATTTCTGTACTCTCTGCAGCTTCGTCAAAATTTTTCACATCTGCAAATGCAGCGCTAGAAACTGAAGATTTTTCAACTAATCCCAAAATTTCACCTTCATCTGAATCAATTTTGATATATTCTCCAACAGAGAGTGGTCTAGATGTAATCGCAGTTACAAATGTAGGTTTTGATTCACCTATTACAAAACCCGTGTTCAACCTAAAACCTCACGTGAACCAATTTCGTTACTTAATCCCAACAAACTAACCATTTTTGCAAGTTCTTTATCAGATATTTTACAGTTATTATGAGCAAGCTTTAACGCATATGGATATCCTCCTATACTACTCTTATACAGTTTGTTCATTGTGGATTTGATTTCATCATTATCATGATGACCTCCTAAAAATTCTAGCTTTATGATTGGCGTTGAATCACTTAATCTGACAAATGTAGATGAAATCACTTTATCTATTCCATATTTTTTTTCGACAAATATTTTGCTAAATCCGGGACCATTTGTAATATGATTGTAATAAAAAATATCGCCTGCCAAAGAACCTAGATTCTCAAATTGTTTTTTTGTATTTGATGTCTTTGCAATGAAAATTACATTATCTCTTTTTTTCATAGTTTTTACAACCATTGCATCTAATGATGATTGTCTTGTCATAAATTGTGAATGGAGTGAACCATCCATTAACACCAAATCTACTAAATCCACAGTTCTTTCACAAGCATCAATTTCCATTTTGCTTGCAATCTTTGAAAGGTCAATATCTGATCCTAATCCTGAATCATGTAAATCAACTAAAACTTCACCATCTGATTTTATCGACACCGCAGTTGTCGCCCAAAGCTCAATTCCCTGAAATCTTGTGTTGTTAAAACTACTGTCAATTCCTGCTGTAACCACCTCTTGTTTTGTAGGCGTAAATTCAACCCAATTTTCCTTTGCTTTTTGTAAAATTTGCTCAAATTTTGGTCCCTTTAGAATAGACAACATCTTTTCTCTGTTGATAATGGCATCCTTGTAGACTGTATTTAGCACAACAATACTTTGTTGGTTTGAATAAAATCTTTAGGTTGTACTTATTATTCACTAATGTTTTACTTGAGTTAAACTCTAGCCAATTTTTCCTTTCAAAACTATTTTTTCATCAGTACCAGATGGAGTTGAACTATCAATATATCTGATCTCGTACCAATCTCCTATACCCACTACCTTGCCATCTAATCTTCGAGGAATCTCTATTTTCACTTCAAAAATGCCGGTGTTTGGTCCTGTCTCAATCAGATAATTAGAATTTGCATCAAAGCCAGGATTTGCCAAAGTAGTTCTGATTCCACCTTCACCTCTATACTCTAATTGACTCAGAGATATTTTGTCTTCATCTTTGGAATCCAAATTTGCGTCTGGTTCATAAATTCTGACAGTGAATTCATGTCCTATTCTTGAACCACCATCTACAGTCTCTACATTTGCATATGATTTTGACAATGAAACTGACTTTGTTACAACTTGGGTGTCTCCTGAATAATTAGATGCATCCAAATATTTTATCAAAACAATGTCATTTTGATCCAAAGGTATGTCATTAATGGTATCTGGTAATTGTAATCTTACATAAAATTGTCCAGTGTCAGGCCCAGTCTCAATCATAGTTGAAGGTCCATCAATTGAAATTCCATTAATTGAAAATTCAAATAATCCATCAGTTGATACTTCTTCTATTCCATTATGCGCCAAATTCAAGTCATCATCTGTAATGTAAAAATTTACTATACTTCCAGTTGATGCTGGAACTTGAATATTTACTGAATCTTTTGTTGGCAGAGTTTTTTCTAAATCTTTAATTGATATATTTTCTGAATTTGTAGTAATTTCTGTTTTGTGTTCTATTTTTCCAAGTGCTCTTTTTTCTAATCTCTTTGCAGTATCTTCTTTGACACATACTGGAAATCCATTATTTCGTATCACTAAACTAAGACCTGCTTTACAAGTAACATCTTCTGCAGCAATTCCTCGTTTCATCTGTTTTCTTGGCGATTCTATCTCTGCATTTACTGGGTTTACCAAAAATAACGACAAAGTCAATGCCAAAAATAAGACAATTCCAAGTAATACTCTGTTTTTTAAATCAAAATTCATAATTTTACTCTTATTTTTTATCTTAAATAGATTAGTGATAAATCATACTAAATCCTACTATGCTCTTGATACACTTTATCAGATTTGTTTCCTTCAGACTAGAATTATTAAGTGATTGATTCTAGTATGATTACTTGAAAAAAATAGGACTATTAGGTTGTGGCGCCATTGGAACACAAATTGCACTTGCAATTGATTCAGGAAAAATACCCGGTATCTTGACTCACGTATATGATTCCTCTAAAGATGCATCCACTACACTGGTGCAAAAATTAAAAAATAAACCAGAAATTGTTGAAAATCCTCATTTGTTATCCTCTCATCCAGTCGATATTATAGTTGAAGCTGCATCACAAGAAGCAGTTAGAAATGTAGCACACAGTGTTTTGCAAAACAAAAGAGATTTGATGATTATGAGTGTGGGTGCTTTACTTGATGAATCTATTTATGACATTTTATCTGAAGCATGTGAGCATTTTCATAAAACAATCTATTTACCGTCAGGTGCAATTGCAGGATTGGATGCAATCAAATCAGTTGCTGACCAATTAGATTCTGTAACATTAACTACAACTAAACATCCAAGATCACTAAAGGGTGCAAAATTCTTTGAGACATCAGATATTGATTTAGACAAAATCAACACATCCACAATTATCTTTGAAGGTAAAGCCAAAGAGGCAGTTTCACTTTTTCCTGCAAACATCAACGTTGCAGCATTGCTCAGCTTGGCTGGAATTGGAAGCGAAAAGACTAGTGTAAAAATTGTTGCAGACCCCAACACTACAAAAAATACTCACAACATAGTAGCACAAGGAAAATTTGGCAAGATGACTTTTAGCATAGAAAATGTCCCAGATGAAATCAATCCAAAGACTAGCAAACTAGCAATTCTATCTGCCATTGAAACTCTACGCAAATACTGCTCCAGTGGAATTTCTGTTGGCACCTAATATGGCAAGAATTGCCATAATTGCCTGTTTTTTAGAATAATCATGACTTGATCTTATTCTTTAAATCACTAACTCCTGCATTGGTGTTTGCAAATGTTAGTTCAAGAAACAAGCCTCAAAAATGAAATCCTTCGTCTAAAAAAAGAAAAAGACATAGTTATCTTGGCACATAATTACCAAATTCCAGATGTTCAGGATGTAGCCGATTTCACCGGAGATTCTCTAGGATTATCAAGACAAGCTGCCAAAGTTTCTCAAAAAACAATTCTGTTTTGTGGAGTACACTTTATGGCAGAAACTGCTGCAATTATCTGTCCTGAAAAAAGAGTGTTGATTCCTGACTTGCAAGCAGGATGTTCACTGTCTGATTCAATTACTGTTGAAGAGTTGAGAAACTGGAAGAAACAACATCCAAATGCCATCACAGTTGGCTATGTCAATACAACTGCAGAAATAAAATCTGAACTAGATTACTGTTGCACTTCAGCCAATGCAGTAAATGTAGTCAAAGCAATTCCTGCTGATAAAGAAATTTTATTTTTACCTGATATGTTTTTGGGCTCTTATGTTGCAAAAGTTACTGGAAGAAAGAACATGTTCATATGGGCAGGAGAGTGTCATGTTCACGCTGGCATTACACCAGAAGATATTGCAAAAAAATTAGATTCAATGCAAGATTCTGAATTTCTAATACATCCTGAATGCAGCTGTACCACTCCAATGATGTATGACGTTGCATCAGGAAGTTTTGATGATAGAAAAGTTTCCATTCTTTCTACAGAAGGGATGCTTAATCATGTAAATAATTCAAAAGCAAAGAGCTTTGTTGTTGCAACTGAGACTGGAATTTTATACAAAATGAAACAGCAAAATCCAGATAAAACATTCATTCCTGCATCTGAAAAAGCAGAATGCCAATACATGAAAATGATCACACTGAAAAAAGTCTATGATGCTCTAGTGCAAGAAAAGAATCAAGTTGTTGTGCCAAAAGAAATTGCAGACAAGGCTAGATTAGCAATAGAAAGAATGCTTGCAATTAGCTAATCTGGGATAATTTTTTGCTAACTATATTATTTGGATAATATCTATGTGATGTGAATTGGTCGGATTATTTGGCAAAAATCCTGAAATAAAACAGATTTCTCAAAAAAAGAAAGAACTGCGAAAACTCGTAAAGCAAAAACAGTATGATGCATCTTTGAAAATAGGCTCTGAAATTTTACAAAAAATTCCTGAAGAAAATGATGTTTTGTTTATTGTTGGCGGAATACACTATATGAAAAACCAATACAAAACCGCCATTTCATATTTTGACAAATCTCTAAAAATTGCTACTTTTGATACCGAAGTTTTACTCTTAAAAGCAAACTCTCATTATTATCTTGGAGAACATAAACAAGCAATTCAATGCTGTAACAAAATTAAAGAAATTGATCCAAAAAACAAATCTGTATCTGAATTGTTATTAAAAATTGAATCTACAAAATAATCTATATCTCTAAACTCATGTCAATTCCTTTGACTGAATTAGTTATGCTGCCTACTGAAATAATATCCACACCTGTACTGCCATATTTTGCAATATTTTTTGAGTTAATTCCTCCAGATGCTTCAAGCATTACTTTATCTCGTAATTTCTGATTTTTAAGAACCTGAATTGTTTTTTTAATTTGCTCTGGCGAGAAATTATCTAACATAATTATTGTTGCTCCTTCTTTTGCAGCCAATACTGCGTCTGATGTATTTTCAACTTCGACTTCAAATTTTTTATATCTTCTTTTTGCATTTTTTATCAAAGACCACAGTGAATCTGATACTGCAATGTGATTATCTTTTATCATCACCATTTCATCTAGCTTTAATCGATGTTTTCCCCCACCTCCAATCTCTACTGCTTCCTTGTCGAAATATCTTAGACCTGGGGCTGTCTTTCTTGTTGCGTATAATTTGGTTTTTTTGTTTGAAATTTTTTTAACTAGCTGGTCTGTTTGAGTTGCAATTCCGCTCATTCTTGTGAGTAAATTCAATGCGGTTCTCTCACATGTTAGAATTTTTCCCGCATCTCCTGAAATAGTCATTATGGTTTGATTTGGTTTTACCTTACTGCCGTCTTTTTTTACAACTTTAACACTACAGCCTTTTAATTTGAAAATATCTTTTGCATATTTTACTCCTGCCACAATAGCTTGCTCTCTTGATATTATTCTGGCAGAGATGTTTCTTTTTGGTAAAAGTGCGCTTGTAATATCGCCCTTGCCAATATCTTCGGATAAAAATTCCATTAATTGTTTTTTAGCATTAAATGACAACATGATGATATGCTCTAATATGATTTTAAAGATTTAGAAACTTATGTTACTTTGATTGCGTACTTGCCTTTTTGTTTTATTCCCAATGTTTTTGAAATCTGAGAATTTGTTGGGTCTACAACTAGTACAATTCCAGTCCAATCCGGTGTCAAGTCTGATGATTTACAAACTGGACATACTTTTCCTGTAGTTACAAACTTGCATTTTCTACAAGCCATCTCTCGCGCCATTTAACTTGCCTCTACTTTAGCTTCTTTTGCATCTGCTGAGCCGCCGCCAGATTTTTTGATCTCTTCTGCAATCCAATCATCTGCCCCTAAGAATGGCTGTCTGCATGTAATTCCAATTTTTCCCATTGCAGCAGCTTTGCCTAATGATACGGCTGTAATTCTTGCTCTAAGTGTTGAACCAACTTTTAATGTTCTGCCACTTTGATTAGCTAAAATCATTCCAGATTTTACATCGCTCTTTAGATAGTCATCCATGACTTGTGATAAATGTAGTAATGCATCCGTTGGACCTATTCTTACAAATGCACCAAAGTCTGTAATGTCTACAATTTCTCCTTGAACAATTTCTTGTAATTTTGGATAAAATGTCAATGCTTCAAATTCAACTTTGTGAAATGTTCCACCGTCTCCGGCAATCATCTTTCCCATCTCGTCAACTTTGGCATCTAAAATCATAATGATGTATCCTAATTCTGCATTAATCATGCTCTCATACTTGTCTTTGAGAATGTTTGTTGCTGCCTTTTTTATTGATGTTCCAAACATGCTTGGTGGAATCCTAACAACATCAAGTAGGGTAGATATAGAAAACAACTGTGATATTTTCTTGATTTTGAATTTATGAATCTTTGGATAATTTACGCTTAATTTGAGTAATATTTTGTATGTTTTGTAAGTAATTGCCGTTTTTTAACTGCCTAACCTATGTTTAAATAAAGTAAATTGACTTTTTGACCCAATGGTTGGAGTCGATCAAGTTCTTGAAAAACTAAGCACCGTGATTGATCCTGATTTGAAAAAAGATATTGTATCAATGGGAATGATCAAAGACCTAGAGCTTACTGATGGAAATTTGAAATTTACTTTGGAGCTTACCACTCCTGCATGTCCCTTTAATGTAGAAATTGAAGATGATGTACGAAAAGCAATTGGTGAACTAAAAGAACTCAAAAATTTTGATATGAAAGTAACTGCAAAAGTGATGGAAGGTCGCTCACTTGATGCAGATTCTGCAATGGCAACTGTCAAAAATATTATCGGTGTTGCAAGTGGCAAAGGTGGTGTAGGAAAATCAACTGTCTCTTTGAATTTAGCTTTGGCATTATCGCAGGCTGGTGCCAAAGTCGGTTTGCTTGATGCAGATATCTACGGTCCTAGTATTCCTTTGATGCTTGGAATGAAAAGCGGTCACATGGAAGTAGAAGATAACAAACTTCAACCTGCCGAATCTCATGGATTAAAAGTCGTCTCCTTTGGTTTCTTTGCAGACCAATCTAATCAAGCCGCAATTTATCGTGGTCCAATTATTTCTGGAATCTTAAAACAATTTCTAGTTGATACTAATTGGTCTGACTTGGATTATCTTATAGTGGATCTTCCTCCCGGAACTGGTGATATTCCATTAACCCTTGCACAAACAATTCCTATTACTGGAATTTTGGTAGTTACAACTCCACAAGATGTTGCAAGTAATGTTGCAGTCAAAGCAGTTTCAATGTTTGAAAAATTAAATGTTCCAATTTTAGGTGTTATAGAAAATATGAGTCATTTTATTTGTCCTAGTTGTAATGACAAACACTATATTTTTGGCGATGGCGGTGCAAAAAAAATCAGTGACCAATTTCAAATTCCTTTCCTAGGTGAGATTCCATTAAACTCTGGAATTATGTCTGGCTCTGATTTGGGCAAGCCGATCATGATTACAAATCCTGACTCTCCAAGCGCCAATGCATTTAGAACAAGCGCAAAAAATATTGCCGCACAATGTAGTATTCTTGCTGCAAAAATGCAAGAAGAAATGAAATCTGAAAGTACAAATGAATCCATACAAACCAACTAGCGATTCCCGTGAAATTACCTGATTCCCTTAGAGACCAACTGAAAATCCCAATGGGTGATTTGATCCCTGAAAATCAGGTAAACAAATCAAACATACAAAAACAAATTCCAAAAAATTCGTATTTAATTACAGTTGGTGATAGAACAACTGAAAAAATGATTGCTTTTGGCTTGATTCCTTCATTGCAAATTATTGATAATCAAGAAAAAAGAATAAAACGAGAACCTACAAAAAATGACAACACATACACCGAACTTGTCTGCGACAATCCAGCAGCTGAGATAACTCCTCAAAGTATAGATGTAATCAAAAAAGCATTTGTTTCAAAAACACCTGTAAGACTAACTGTTACAGGTGAAGAAGACCTTTTAGTAATTCCGGTGTGTATCTATGCTCCTGAAAATTCACTAGTCATGTATGGTCAGCCAAACGAAGGATTAGTTATAGTCAAGATAACTCCAGAAATTAGAAATAAAACACAACGATTACTTGATTTAATGGAATAATCGGGGTATGATGAGACGGTGGCTGTATGATTTGTGATTACACTACAAAATATTCTGACCCTATTAATTCACATACCATCTAATGCTGAATTTTTTCATACAATGGTAATTCCTGATAACGGTATTGAGGGTTTATTACATACTGGAACGGTTTGAAAATATCTTTGAAACAAATTGGCATTTTGTATATTGTTGTAGGAGTAATTATCGGATTTAGCATTGCCTTTGTCGCATTTATGCAATCTCCCAACATTCAAACCAGTGATGCCGCTTCATCTGATGTTTTTCCAAAATTTAAAAATCAAAATCCACAAAAACTCTTTTACACTTTAATTGCCCAAGATGCAGAAATTGAAGTCTCCAAAGGCGTAACTGCAAAAGTGTGGACATACAACGGAACAGTCCCGTCGCCGACTTTGAGATTTACAGAAGGTGATGATGTTACAGTCAAATTTGTAAATAAGACCCCCTATTCTCACACCATTCACTTTCATGGCACTCATGATTCTGCAAACGATGGAGTATTACCACAAATAATGCCAGGTGAAGAATATACGTATCATTTTGTAGCTCAAGAATCGGGATTGTTTATGTATCACTGTCATGCATTTCCAACTTCTGAGCATATTAGAATGGGAATGTTTGGTGCCATGATTATAGACCCTGCAATACGTCCAATGGATCCTGCACGAGAATATTTCTTTACACTAAGTGAATTTGATCCAAACAATACAATGGAATATTTTACAAAATACTACCCACTTAACGGATACGCCAATCAATACATGGATGATAATCCAATCCAAGTTGTAAAAGGAGAATTAGTTAGATTCTATGTAATTGGAATTGGCACTGTCTTACCTTCACCATTTCATATACATAGTACAATCGCCAAAGTATATCCGTCAGGAATTTTATGGAATGAGCCATATTTTGCCCAAACACATCTAATCGCAAACGGTGACACTGCAATATTTGAGGCAAAATGGGATGAACCTGGAACATACTTTGTTCATGTACATGGAATCCAAGAGGAACGTGGTTCTATGGCTGTAATTGAAGTGCTCGAAGATGATTCATTACTTTTAGAAAAACAAATCCCAAGTAACAACAAGGGAAGTTATTCCATGATACAATGGCAAGAAGATTTGATAAAATTATTAGAACACCCGGAAATCATCACATATGATAATTTAGGCGAATCAACTATTATAGACGCTAAAAAAATCCAAACAAATAATGTGTCTATTGTAGAAAATTCTTGGAATCCTGACATTACAGATTCATATTTCCCGATATCCGTTGAAATCAATCCTGGAACTACTATAACTTGGACAAACAATGACACGGTGATTCATACTGTAACTGATACTGCAAAGAAATTTGATTCAGAATTCATACAAGCAGGAGGAACTTGGCAATACACATTTGAAAAACCAGGCCAATATGATTATCTTTGCACATTGCATCCTTGGATGAAAGGTACTGTTAGCGTAACTGAAATGTCTCATTCAATGAATTAGCAAAACATCTAAACACACAAAACAAAATACACCAATTCTCATACAAGAATTGACATTTCAGAATAAACGTAGATTATATGACAAATTACTGTGAAATTAGATCCTGAATTAAAACTGCAAATATTAGAAAAAATTGGCATCTACTCAAACCGCTTTTCTATCTCTGAGCCTAAAATTCTGCTAACTACCAAAGAAGTATTGGATATGCCAAAAGAGATGACAGAAGGCAGGAGAACCTCTGCTTACAAATACTATGGCGTTTCATATTTGCAACATAACTTGGTTTTCATTAATATCCGAAAAATTCCTGATGAAAAAACTTTGGAAAATACTCTGGTTCATGAATTAATCCACATGAGATTTCCATATCTTGCACATGGTAAACGATTCAACAAACTGGTAAGACAAGGACTACGTGGAAAATCATTTTTACCATATCAAAAAAGAAAATAAATTTCCCTCATTGATTTATATTTCCAAGCCTCAGGCAAGCCAATTATAGCATGGATATACAACAAATTTTGCCTATTGGTGCTGGTATTGCTTCTTTCATAGTTGCTCTAGGCATAGTTACTTGGATTACAAAACAGCCTTCAGGCACTAAAGAGATGATGGAGATCTCAAATGCAGTAAAAGTTGGCGCTGCAGCATTTCTAAGAAGAGAGATGAAAATTATAATTCCTATTGCAGTTGCACTTTCAGTTATTATCGGATTCTTTATAGGATTTTCAAACGGTTTGGCATTTGCTGTAGGTGCGACACTTTCAGCAGTTGCAGGATTAATTTCATTAAAAATTACTGTCAAGGCAGCAGTAAGAGCTGCTCATCTAAGTGGCAGTGGATTAGGTAAGACATTTGCTATGGCATTTAGAGGTGGAGCAACAGTTGGATTGGCAGTCCCTGCAATGGCACTCTTGGCAATTACCGGACTTTACATGGTTTATCCTAATCCAATCACAATTGCCGGCGTTGGCATTGGCGCAAGTCTAATTGCATTATTCATAAGAATTGGTGGTGGAATTTTCACAAAGGCTGCAGATATGGGTGCAGACTTGGTAGGAAAAGTAGAAGCCAATATTCCTGAAGATGATCCTAGAAATCCTGCAACAATTGCAGATAATGTTGGTGATAATGTAGGCGATGCTGCAGGAATGGGTTCTGATGTTTACGAGTCTTATATTGTTACTATACTAGCTTCATTGCTTATTGCTGCACTTATTGGGGCTCCTGAAATTTTCATGTATCCAATTTTAATTGGAACATCTGGAATGATTGCCTCAATTATAGGCATTGTAATAGTTCGTTCTAAAAATATCACTGATGTTATGAAGCCTCTGAATGTATCATTTTATGTTTCTGCTACAATTGCAATTATTTTGAATTTTATATTTACATATTATTTCCTAGGACAAACAGCAATAGCATACGCATTATTTGGAACAACTGTAATTGGTGTGATTCTAGTACCTGTAATTCAAAAAATTACTGATAGATATACAAATTACAAATACAAACCTGTTCAAGATATTGTTGAATCTGCAAAATGGGGATATGCGTCACTTACATTGATGGGAATTATCAAAGGAATGCAGTCAACTGGACCATTTATGATTGCATTAATTATTGCAATTATTGTCTCATTTAGTATTGCTTCAAGTGCTGCACCTGAAGGCACAGACCCAATATTGTATGGAATATTTGGAACTTCATTAACTGCAATGGCTATGCTTAGTCTTGCAGGAATTGTTCTTAGTATTGATGCATTTGGACCAATTGCAGATAATGCAGGTGGAATTGTAGAGATGACTGGAATGGGTGAAGAAAACAGAAAAGTCACTGATGAAATTGATGCTGTAGGAAACACCACCAAAGCTGTAACCAAAGGATTTGCCATTGCAAGCGCTGGATTGGCTGCACTTGCCATGATACAGGCATTCCAATTTGAAGCCGCACACATCTTTGAAGGAGTTTTGGATTTGAATTACAGTTTGACAAATGTAACTGTTATTGTAGGATTATTAGTTGGCGGATTAATTCCATTTATTATTACCGGACAACTTATCAACGGTGTATCTCGTGCTGCAGGAAAAATGGTAGACGAAGTAAGACGACAATTCAAATCTGATTCTGGAATTCTTGCAGGAACATCAAAACCCGATTATGCAAAATGTGTAGATATTGCAACTGCTGCATCAATTAAAGAACTTTGGAAGCCTGCAATAATTGCCATTATCTCTCCCATTGTTTTGGGTATTCTCTTAGGACCAACTGCTGTAGCTGGTTTGTTAATGGGTGCAGTAGTTACTGGAATTCCACTGGCATACCACTTGGCAAATACTGGTGGTGCATGGGATAATGCAAAGAAACTAGTTGAGATGCAAGGAAACAAAGGAACTGAATTACACAAAGTAGCAGTCGTCGGTGATATCATTGGTGATCCTTACAAAGATACAGCAGGTCCTGCATTAAACACTGTAATCAAACTACTAAACACAATTGCAATTGTCTTTGTATCTGCGTTTATAGCAATACTTGCACTCTAGTCTTCTATTACTAGAGTCAAATCCAATTCATCTATTTGTGTTTGAATTGCTTTTTTCAAAATATCATTGTGTTTTTCACAGAATTTAAAATAATCATCTGCTGTCTGAAAACAACCGCAAATCCATTTTGTTTTTTTATCCCCCTCCACTGTCCACTTTGAATATTTTTGGTCTGTCATACTTTAAAGAAAATGATTGACCTAAAAAATATAGATCAAAATAATTAAAAAAGAAAATGTTTAAGGACAGCCTTCCATCTTTTGGATGAAATAACCTTTTTCCTTAATTGCCCGTTCAACAGGCTCTGGTGCACCTTGTGAATGACAGAATTGACATTCATTGGTTGTCATTGTTGCGTTTGCCTCACCGACTGATTTTAACCACTCTTTGCCATATACTAGGGCTTTATCGTGGTTTTTTTCACCAGTGATTACATCAAAGTGCATGGTATGACCATCTTTGGCTTTGACATATGTGTCGTATACGTGAATTTCCATAACTCTATTTAAAAAAAGGGATATTTAATTCAAAGATCCTTA
>JAICOU010000107.1 GCA_025930495.1 Nitrososphaeraceae archaeon | reverse complement strand
CCTCAATTGTAGACTCAACAAGACCTTTCTTCTCTAGCCAAAAAATATGCTTTGCAAGTCTGGCATAATTTAGATTTGCATCTGTTGATAAATCTGTCTTGCTTTCAGAGCCCTTTTTCATTATGGTTTCTGTAATGCGTTTTAGAGTTTTCATGCTTGGTTCAAAATCATGTCCTATTTTTTTAACAGATCCATCCACGGGAACAAGTATTTTGTTAAATTTTCTCATAATAAGTAAGCAAGAAATTTAATTCTTCAAATATAAACAAATAGTATGATGTTCATATGTGATTTTGACACCGTTACAACTATTTTCGTACTGCGTTTTGAATTAATGTTTTCCATTTATCTTTTCCCTTTACCTCTATTCCACAAACCTCAGCAGGAGTCTTTCCGTCTAGACTCATGTGAGGTCTAAAGTAATTATGATAAATTTGATAACCGTCAAAAATTGGAGAATCATCTTTTTCACTCCTCTATGGAAATTAGTCTTTATACAATACCTTAACTCTGGAGCAATATGGGTAGGGGATATCAGTCTACAGAGATAAGGCAGAAACTCATTGATGTACTTGAAGACTCTAAAACAGGAATGTCGGGAGTTGAAATTTCTGAAAAACTTGGCGTAAATAGAACAACCATGACAAAATATCTCAAAGTATTTGCTGCAGAAGGATTTCTTAGACAAAAAAATATTGGAAATATTACATTGTGGTTTTTGGAGCCAGGACAAGAGGCATATTCTTTTCCATCTGATTACTTTAAAGTTGCACCGCAATATTTTGAAAATCTAGTAAAAGGACAAGAGATTCAAGTTTACTCCCTGATCAAAAATTGTCTTAATTCTGGGGCATCAGTGCACAAACTTGTCACTGAAGTGATAATTCCTTCAATCGACTCAATTCAAAGACTATACGATGATGGTAAAATTGGAAATTCTGAAGAAAAATTATTACAAAACATCATATCTAAATCACTTCAAATTCTCAATCAAATCACAGTAGATTCAAACCCAAAAAAGAATATCATTGTGATTTCAGCTGATGCTCAAAGTACCTTGTTATCTGAAGCAGCTTCTGCATCTTTACATTCAAGTGGATGGCAAGTTTTCCATCTTGGTGATATGTCATCTGCAATCAATGTCTTATTTGATCTTGATTTACAAAAATTAATGGGAAAAATTTGGAAACAAAAATCAGACACAATGATTATCCTAGTTTTTTCAAACACTGAAGAAGGGCTCAACTTTTTTGCAGAATCTATAAACTCAATCAAGGAAAAACTGGGAAAACGAATACGTTTAGCATTATGCGGAAAAGTTGGAAAAAAGACAAAAATCAATTCAGATTTACTGTCTGAAAAATTTGAAGATGTTCTGCAATGGTCTGAAACCGTCTCTGAAAGTTCAAAGTAATTAAAATGGGCCCGATGTGATTCGAACACATGACCTTTCGATTATCAGTCGAACGCTCCAGCCAAGCTGAGCTACGAGCCCACAGCTAAACCCTCTTGACAGGACTCATTTAAGTTTAATTTTCTTTCCACTTGATTGAGCATCCAATTGATGGGTCAAAATCTTTTTCAATTTTTTCTCCAGATAGTAATTTTTTCATGTTGTTAATCATTGTTTTTTCTGTAGCTATATCATCTGGTTTCATGGCATTGTCGATTCTACCATGAAATACTAGTTGTCTCTTACTATTGAACAAGAAAGGATCTGGAGTGCATATTGCGCCATATTTTTTTGCAATTTCTTGAGTATCGTCAACCAAATAATTAAATTTGAATCCCTTCTCTTTTGCTGTTTTTTTCATATTTTCAAAACTATCTTCTGGGTAATCTTTAGAGTCGTTACTGTTAATTCCTATTATTGCTATTTTATCGCCAAATTTTTCATACAACTCATTGAAAGCTTTTGCTTTTGCCTTGACATATGGACAGTGATTACAAATGAAAATAACTAGAATTCCTTGATAATTGCTATATTCATTTAGTGTATGTTTTTTATCATCAATCCCTAAGAGTTGAAAATCTGGTGCAATATCTCCTGTTTTTAATTTAATTTGTGATTCTAGGAGTACCATAAGTGATATTTTTTTTATGCAAATAAAATTCTTGCCAAGAAGACAACAATTAAAATCCACAGATTATTTCTTCTTGATGTGGGCTGGTAGTATAGCCTGGTAGTATACCCGCCTTGCACGCGGGGGGTCATGGGTTCAAATCCCGTCCAGTCCACTTACGTTATACTCGGATCAATTCTGAATTTCAGATATCTGGATGGATTTAAATAGGATAAGTTTCGGTTTTAATCTATGACAAGCGCAGCTGATGCATGGCCGGTATGGATTCCACT
>JAICOU010000080.1 GCA_025930495.1 Nitrososphaeraceae archaeon | reverse complement strand
ACTTGATCTAAAATCTGGACCTGTACCATCTGAATGAAAAAGAATTACAATTACATCTTGTTGTGTAATACTTCCCTCATTAAGTAACATCCCTGGTATCCCTGGGATTGTTCCATACTTGAGAATTTTTAATCCTGATTTTTTTAATTTTGTTCTTGCAGAATCGGTGTTTCCTACTGCAACTATTCCTT
Organism: Nitrososphaeraceae archaeon; assembly: GCA_025930495.1. Lineage (GTDB taxonomy): Archaea > Thermoproteota > Nitrososphaeria > Nitrososphaerales > Nitrosopumilaceae > Nitrosarchaeum. Next base: position 3,587 of record JAICOU010000080.1, on the reverse strand, counting down.
CTACTCCATCTAGGGATTTTACTGCCATACTGCTTACAATTAGTTCTATTTTTTGTTTTTTTGCCCACTTGAGCATTGTCTTTGCAATCATTCTATGTAATGATTCATGAAGAGTAAGATATGATAAAAAAACTGAAACTTTAAGATCATCGTTTACAAAAATCCGCGTTGGATAATTTGGTTTGCCCTCTTTAATCAAACTTATTGGTGGAAAACTATCTGAATCAACTATACCTGCTAGACTAAATCGTGATGTTTGTATCATTGATTCAGTTGCAATTGCACTGGTAAATCCAACTGAAGGAAATCCATCTATGAGATAACCCCCTTCCAAATTAACTGGTCTTAATTCTTTAATAATTATTCTAGGATACAATGTAATACATTGAATTCTATCGAATAATAGTTTTACCTGATTTGTTTACTTTAGTTTTGAAATCAGTGCTGCATAAATGAATGGTAAAATTGTTGTCACTTCTGCATGTAGGGTAGATTGTCTGGCTTGTTGTGTAACTTTTCCCCATGAAATGGCTTCTCTTACCAGTGCACCGCTTAGACTACCGTCAAATTCCTGTGCGGTTGTAATGTAAAACGCATAATCCAAACCTTCTCTGTATTGATTCCACCATAGTGTATGATGTTTTGAAATTCCACCTCCAATCATTAAAGCCCCTGATTTTTTTGCTTTGAATATCAATCCTGATAACAAATCTGCATCTGCTGTTAGATTCAATTTAAAATCATTATGTCTCTGTGTGAATAACCATATTTGACTTCCTACAGCGCCATCCATAATTCCAGGTACTACTACATCAATTTTATTTTTGTAAGCCCAATAAAGAAAAGAATTTTCTCCCAAGTGTTTTCCTATCATCTTGCAAATCTCTGCAGTGGACATTTCTTTTATTCCATTTTTGTATTCTTCTTCTAAGAACGATTGCATCTTTTCTTCAATAAGTGGTCCATAGCTTTCCATTGGTACTAGAATATTCCCTAATCTGTGTATGTGCTGGTCTGCTAATTCTCCGTCATCCATAGTAAATGACCCTTCATTGTAGTTTGAAAAATGTCGTGTAATATCATGATCTAGAGCGCCACAAGTTGTAATTGCAACATCAAACCATTTATTTTTTATCATGTCTTTGATAATTCCTCGTAATCCTGTTGATACAATTGCCCCAACAAAAGAAATGAACTTTAGACATTCTTTATCTGAAATCATTGTAGTTAAAATATCAAGACCATCTGAAAGATTGACTGATTCAAATCCTCCTGATTGAGATATCTCTTCAAAAATTTTTTCTATTGATGTGTTTGAATCTATTTTAATATCTTTTACTGGACGACCGGGTTTTATCATGTTGTGATTTCTTGGTGACAAGTATAAAATTCTGCCTTAATCTTATGCTCATAATCATTTAAGAATATGTTAGTGTCCAATATGATATCTTATATTTGGTATTTAGGACACTCCATTATCTTTTAAAATCAATATTATTAAGCCTGATGATTGATAATTAACCATGTCTAAAACATTGAAGATCACTTCAATGGACCATGTCAATATGTCCGTAAAGAATTTAGAAGAAAGTGTAGAATTTTACAAAAATCTTTTTGGTTTTGAAATTAAAAAAGAACAGCCAGAAGACAAATCCAAAATCATAGGTAACGACAACATAAAACTTTGCCTTTATGAGGATCCTGAGATGAAACCCGAAGGTGCAATTGCTCATTTTGGATTTCATGTAGAGAATTTTGATGAGATAATGGAAATCTGTAAGTCATTCAATGTCCAAGTTTATTATGATGGTCCCGTTCAATTTGAAAAATCGAGGTCAATTTACATTAGTGACCCTAGTGGTTATGACATTGAGCTAAGTGAAGTTATTGGAGGGGGATTGTGATAAACCAAAAAATTAACGATTCTACATCAAAAATTATTTCTTACTGTATGTTTCCCCTATACAATTTGTACTGCAATATTTTTCAAATCCGATAAAATCTTTCCCGCAAATAATACATTCCTTTGCCAGTCTCATAATACAATATGCACTTTCTCAAATAAAAGATTGATCTTACCACATGTAATCAATAGTATGAACATTACGTCTATTTTCCTTGTATTCTAGTATTGCCTGATGAAGGTCAGCCCGAGTTTTCTCATCCAAGTCATCTAGATTGCTAATTTTAAGTCCAAATTCGCTGGCAGTCTGCACAATTTCCTGAACACTCAATTAAAAAATGTCCAAAAAATATGAATTTAAATTTGTTTTTTAGATACGATCATCAGATTTTCTCAAAGAATAAAACTTTAGTTGGAAATTTTGAATCTAATAATCCATAGCATTTGAGGAATTTTACACGGTAATTTAGAATCAATCCCACCCACTTTTTTACTCATGATTCAAAAGAAAACTTAAAACCGGCATAATCTCACTAATTTTTGAATGGTAAAAAGAATTCGAGTAGCTTTGGTAGGTATAGGCAATTGTTTTGCAGGCCTAATTCAAGGAATAGAATATTATCGACAAAACCCTGCTCAAGAAGTTACTGGTATAATTCATGATAAACTAGCTGGATATGGGATTCACGATATTGATTTTGTGTGCGGCTTTGATGTAGGTGATAATAAAGTTGGTAAACTACTCAACGAGGCAATTTATGAATATCCAAACATGGTCAACTGGATTCCAAAAGATGCAATGCCAAAAACTGATGCCAAAGTTTACGAAAGTCCTGCTCTTGATGGTGTTGGTATATGGGTTGAAAATAGAATAAAACCTCTCCAAACTACAAAAACGGATAAACAACTTGCAGAAGAAATTAAACAAATCCTCAAAGATAGGGATGTTGATATAATTGTCTCATATTTGCCAGTAGGTTCTGATCAAGTCACCGCCTTTTGGGCTCAAATTTGCCTTGACACAAATACTGCTTTTGTAAACTGCATCCCATCTTTTATTGCATCTGATGAAATATGGGCTAAGAAATTCAAAGAAAAAAATATCCCAGTAATTGGTGATGACATTAAAGGTCAAGTAGGTGCTACTATAGTTCATAGAACATTAGCTAAATTATGCAGTGATCGTGGAACTAAAATTGAAAAAACTTACCAAATAAACGTTGGTGGCAATACTGATTTTCTAAACATGAAAGAACAAGACAGATTAGCCTCTAAGAGAATTTCTAAAACTGAAAGTGTTCAAAGTCAACTCAAAGAAAGATTGGCTGATGATCAAATTTATGTTGGTCCCTCCGACTTTATTCCATTCTTAGGCAACACCAAACTCATGTTTATGAGAATTGAAGGCAGGCAGTGGGCTAACATTCCTTACAACATGGAAGTTCGTTTGGAAGTTGATGATAAAGCAAATTCAGCAGGCATTGTTATTGATGCTATTAGACTAGCAAAAATTGCCCTTGATAGAGGCGTAGGCGGTCCAATCATACCTGCTAGCGCATATTTAATGAAACATCCTATCGAACAAATGTCTGACGTTCAAGCAAAAGTAGACTGTGAAAAATTCGTCGAAGGTAAATAATTAAAATTTTTGTAATCTTAAATCACTGTTTTTCTAGTCTTAATT
>JAICOU010000034.1 GCA_025930495.1 Nitrososphaeraceae archaeon | reverse complement strand
CTCCAATGATATCATCATTATACATAATGTCATTAGCTGATTCAGAGCAAGAAATTATTGGATATGGAATCGGTGTTATTTTACTTAATCTCGGAATGTATTTTGTAGCACCGGCAATGATAATTTATAAAATTAAAAAGTATACTTGAGTACGATTCTCAGTTACTGATTTGCAGAAATACTAGAGAAGAGATTCTTTGGTCTTGAATATACGAGTAAAATAATCAGATGGCTCATTTGGTTTTTCAATGTCGTTTGTAATTCCTGCAAGATTTTTTGCAAGATTCTTTTTGTAACCAATTTGCATCTGTCTCTGGATTTGTATTCTCTGCGCTTGTGGGGAACCAGCTCCATGCATTGATTCAGTAAGATAACCAACAGCGTTTCTTCCCATAGTCATGTTTTCAATTAGTCTAAGTACTCTCATTCTGTTTTCAACATCAACACCTTTTCGACCTTTAAGATATTTTTTAAGTAACGGTCCTGCTACTGGATGTCTAAAGTCTTTCTCAGAGGGCAATGTTACTACCAATCCACCTGCAATGTCTTGTGCTAGTCTACTAATTTCATATGGGAATCTAGTTACATTGTGTTTGCAAACTTGGGCAAGCATGTCATCATTAAGATACACGCCTGATTTCATTTTGTGTCCTTGGTGCGATGATGCAATTCCTGCAGCAAAAATTGTCTCATTAAGATGAGTCATCTCAATAAGTTTGTCTTTAATGTGAGATACATTTGGAATTCCATTATAGTCAGCTATTGTGGCTGCTGCACCAATTAGTACATCGCCTAATCCAGTCTTGCATACATAGCTACGTCTATGATAACAAGTAAAGCGCTCAATTAGCATTGATGCAAATTCATATTCTCCATGCATGAACACTTTATCCCATGGGATAAACACTCTATCTAAAATCATTAATGCTTCTTGTCCTCCATATTTTGCATTACCATCATCAATGGTTCCTTCCTCCATACTTCTGGTGTCACATGATTGTCTTCCATAGATGTAAGTCACACCTTTAGCATCTGCAGGAATTGCACCAACAACAGCCCAATCCTTGTCGTTTTCTGTTAATCGTACTGTAGGCATTAGAATAATCCAGTGCGAGTTGATACAGCCAGTCTGATGTGCTTTAGCACCTGAAACATAGATTCCCTTATCGTCTTTGGCAACTACTCTAGTAAACAAATCAGGATCCTCTTGCTCTGCAGGTCCCTTACTTCTGTCCCCTTTAGGATCAGTCATGGCACCGCCAATGACAAGATTTTCTTTTTGAACCATCTTTACAAATTCTAAAAATCGTTTATGATAATTGGTTTTATGTTTCTCATCAATTTCAAATGTAGTAGAATGCAAAGAATTCAGTGCATCCATACCAACACATCTCTGAAAACATGTTCCAGTGTTTTGTCCTAGTTTTCTCTGCATTTTATTTTGTAAAACCAAATCCTGTGCACTTTCTGCAATATGTAAAAATCTGTTAACTCTTAATCCAGTAATTGATGAATTGGCAGAAGCAAGTTCCTCTTCTCGTACAGCCAAGTCATATGTCTCAGCTACTGCATTAATTGATGGTCTAATCATTGGGTGATCTACTGGTTCTTTTACTAGTTCTCCAAAAAGGTAAATTTTGAGATCTCTTCCTCTCAAGCTTTGAATATAATCTTCGCCTGTTCTTATGGTCTTAAATTTCTCAACATTTGCCACATTGAGATTTATTTTAGGTTGTATAAATATTCTAAAACAGTATAAATAAAAATTTACGAGTAAACTACGATCATAGTCCTATTCTTACATCAAGAATCTTGCAGCCCTTACCTTTCTCCATTATCAGTACAGGGTTCATGTCAAGTTCTTTGATTTCTGTAAAGTCAGTAACTAGTTGTGATAATCTCTGAATACATTCAGATAACTTTGAGATATCAGATGGTTTTTCACCTCGTACTCCTTGTAGTATTTTTTGTGTTTTGATAGATGCAATCATGTCATCTGCTTCTTTGTCAGTTACTGGTGCAAGTTTGAAGGTAACATCTTTGAGAACCTCAACGTAGATTCCACCCATTCCAAGCATGATAACAGGACCAAATCCAGGCTCTAGTTTAGAACCAATAATCAACTCTTTACCACCTTTAATCATTTCAACAATTAAAACTCCCTTTATCTCGGCATTTTTGTTGTATTTTTTGGCATTTGCAATTATTATTTTAAATGCCTCTTTGATTTCTGAATCATTTGTTAAATTTACTTTGACACCGCCAGCATCTGACTTGTGAATAATTTGCGGTGACGCAATTTTCATAACTACAGGATAACCTATTTGCTTTGCAATCTTTATGGCGTCTGCTTCTGTTTTTGCAAGTGCACTTTTTGGCAATGGCAATCCATATGCTTTGAGAACTTCTTGTCCTTCTTCTTCTAAAAGATTTGGTCGTTTTTCTTTTTTGACCTTATCAAAAATTTTCTTGGCTTTTAGTTTGTCAACTTTGAATTTAGGAATTTTTCCTTCTGGTGCTTTAGTCCAATTTGAAAATTTAAGCATCGCAGCAAGCGCTCTAATTGATCCTTCTGCATATGTATAATATGGAACATCGCCTGCGGCTAGAATTTCTCTATTTGTGATTCCTTCATCTAATCCCATCAAGCTTGCAAGCATTGTCTTTTTGTATTTTTTTGACATTGCAACAATTACTTCGGCTAATTTATCATAGTTCAAAGTACCAGATGGAGTACACATTGAGATCACAGATCCTACATTAGGATGTGCCAAGACACGATCCAAAACATTACTGAATCGATTAAAATCAGCATCACCTACAATATCTACAGGATTACGTGAGCTGCCCCAAGGAGGAATTACTGCGTCAATTTTTTTACGAATGGTATCTATGTTTGCCATTTTAATTCCAAGTTTAGAGCATGCATCAGTTGATATGATTGCAGGTCCTCCAGCATTAGACACAATTACAAGATCACCGCCAGAAGGAAGTGGTTGTTTTGAAAACGCCACTGCATAATCAAAGAGTTCTTCCATTGTATCAACACGAATTGCGCCTGATTGCTTTAGTAAAGCATCATAGATTTCATCAGAGCCCATCAAGGCGCCAGTATGAGACATTGCAGCCTTGGCGCCTTCAGGACTACGACCAGATTTTAGAACAAGGACTGGTTTTTTGAGTTTTTTAGTAATATTTTTACAAACTTTGAGAAATTCCTGACCATCGCCCATATCCTCAAGATACATTACGATTACTTTGGTTTGATTGTGGTTAGCTAACATTTTTAAAATATCGACTTCACTCATTGCAGCTTTGTTTCCCATGCTAATTACTGCAGAAAAACCAATTCCTTGTGCACTAGCATCTTCAACTAGCGCTGCACATATTGCCCCACTTTGAGATACTAGTGCTATCTTACCAGATTTTGGAGTGACTTTAAGAAATGTAGAATTCATCATTGTCTTTGGATCAAGATTCATTACTCCAAGACAATTTGGACCAATGATTTGTATTTTGTATTTTTTAGCAATGTCTTTTAGTTTCTGTTCTCTTTTTGCTCCTTCTTCATCTACTTCTTTGAATCCAGCAGTGATGATTATTACTCCCTTGACTTTTTTCTTGCCACATTCCTCTAAGACATCTGCAACCAAAAGATTGTTAATTACAATTACTGCAAGATCAACAGGCTTTGGAATATCCAAGACACTCTTGTAAGCTGTTTTGTAAAATACGGTTGGTCTTGTAGGACTGACAGGAAAAACTGTACCTTTGAAGCCATTCATAATATTTGATGTAATGGTTGCTCCAACACTACCTCGTTTGTCAGATGCACCGATGATTGCTATAGATTTTGGTGAGAGAAAAACGGATTCGACCACGTTAATTTGGACTAAAGATTTTGTATAATAAAGTTATTCATGGAAATTTCTGATCTGTGTTTTTCAGCTTCCTAACATCTTTCCTGCCAAGTTTTCTTTTCGTGGAACCCACAATAGAGTAATTTTAGAAAATTTTCCAAACAGGGACCAAGCCTCACGTGCAAGTTCACGTAGTTTTTCGTTGTTTATTGCAAATTCATGGTTTAGCTGAGAGATTGTATTTTTTGAATCGCTAAAAATTGTAATTTCTTCATAATCCAAGTTTTTCAGTACTGCAATAATTGCCATGTATTCAGCCTGATTGTTTGTAATTTCTGGTTTTTTTTCATAAAAAGATTCGCCTGTCTCTTTTACAAAATAGCCAAATCCTCCATTAGGACCGCCAGACCCATCTACATACACGCTAATTCCCATCTTTATACAACCTCGTCATTTTTACACTCAGATTAACTACTATCAAGTAAATTATTGTAGATATAATTTGCGATGTAATAGAAGCAAGATATGCATCATAGTTTATGTTTAGAAAATAATATTGCAAGAACCATCTTATGATTGTATAAACAACTTCAGCTATTCCAAGTGATGTTATAATTTTAATTAGATCATGTTTTAGTTTTGATTTATCAGATTCAAGCAAGTACTTTTTTCTATTATCTAAATAATACAAGCCACCAAATACAGAAAAGTAAACTACATAATCTACAAGCAGTGTAAAAGTGGTATTAAGATAATCTACTTGCTCAGATAATAAATGAGCAAAAATTGCAGATATTATAATTGATGCTGCAAAAGCAACAAGAATATTTTTGTTTAACATAAAATATTTTTGTAACATAAAATTAGTAATTATCCACTACAATTAAACTAGTCCAAAGTAATCTTTAGAAATATCAACAAGCCTGCAAGTTCAGCAATACCTACTCCTAACATGTATGGAAATATCTCATATGAAAAAATTTGATCCATTGAAAAGTATGCAAATGCCCCAATAACATTATGAAGAAACAACATGCCTGCAACAACAATCATACCTAATGGAAGCTGTGCTCTTGTCTTTGCATACATTTTTCCAAAAATGCAAATCAAGATCCCGAGAACTATCATGTTGATAATTGAAACAATAGATAACACTAGAGAATTAGATTCCATTTAGAGAGAAGCATCTCCTGATCTTTTATTTACTTTTATCCAGTTTTCCTTCAATTTCTTCCAGTGACTCCATATTTGCTTCCAAAAATGCAGATATAAAATACATAATGCTGTATTTTTCCCCAACTTTTGTAACCATATTGTTTTTTTCAAGAACTTTAATGTGATGCTGAATAGCCTTGTAATCAAGACCCATTTCCTTGGCTAGTTGATTTGTGTTAAGCGGTGTTTTCTTTAGTATTGATATGATTCGTAGACGGTTTAATCCTCCTCGCGAGCCTGCAAAAACAAACCAGAGTAGTCGTTTAGAATCAGGATCATTTGCCAAGTCATAAAATTCTTGTATTTCTCAATTAAAAGACATTACGTGATCAGCATTAGAAAGTATAAAAAACATAATCAAGCAATTACTGTGAATCAAAAATGATGTTAAACTATGATGCTCCACTGTATAGACCTCCCTCAGAGGCACGATCATTAATTTTTCAAGTAACGTTGGGATGTTCGTTTAACGAGTGTTCTTTTTGTGACATGTATAGATCAAAACAGTATTCAGAAAAACCATGGGATGAAGTAAAATTTGAAATCGATCTAATGGCAAAACAATTACCTGATACGAGAAAAATCTTTTTGGCAGATGGTGATGCACTAAATCTTGATTCAGAGTATATTGTAAAAATTGTAAAATATCTTTATGAAAAGTTTCCAAGTCTGGAGAGAATCTCTTGCTATGCAATGCCTATGAATATTTTAAAGAAAACTGAAGAGGAATTAAAGAAAATGCATGATGCAGGATTAGATATGCTTTATTTGGGAATTGAAAGTGGCTCAGATATTATTTTAAAAAAAGTAACAAAAGGAGCAATTGCAAAAACAATTATCAAATCAGTCAACAAGGCAAAAGATGCAGGATATGTTATGTCTTGTATGATAATTTTGGGATTGGGTGGAAGAACTTACTCCAAAGAACACATCAGAGGAACTGCAGAAGTGATCAATGCTTGTTCTCCTCATTATGTAGGAGCACTAACTCTTTATTTAGAAAATGGAATAAAACAAGAATTTATGGAAAAGTTTGGAGAGCCATTTATTAAAATCAACGATGATGAATCTCTAGAAGAGCTACATGATTTAATCAGCCAGATAGAAACAAAAGATGAGATAGTTTTTAGGGCAAATCACGGCTCAAACGCATATACAATCAAGGGCACATTTCCACAAGACAAACAAGAAATGTTAAACAAAATAGAATGGATGAAGCAGCACCCAGAAATCATGCGGCCTGAGGGATTACGAGGGTTTTAAAATCTAATAGGATGGTCAAAAACATCATTTATTTTTGAACTTGATTTAGGAATGAAAAAAAGAAATTCAAAATTTAATTTACTTTGATAATCCCTTTTTCTACCAAAAATTGGATTCCTTTTACAAAGTCTTGATCAGATATTTGTCCATCTGCCCACCATCCAGCATTGTTTTTTACCCAATCTGGTGTTTTGGTCTCTGAAACCTCAGAAGAGGTGGTTGGAAGATCTGGTATATTCATAATCTTCTCTTTTATCATAAATTCAATACCTTTTGTAAAATCTGATTGCCCAATGGTACCATCTCCAAACCATTTGGCATTGTTTTTAATCCAACTGGGAATTACTAGTGTGTCCACACTATGCTTTGTATCAGATTGAAACGATACCAGTACAGTTTCCAAGATAGCATCCTGATTTGAATTCATTTTGTAATCTAGAAAATAAATATCAGATAATGAAATCTTTGTATCGCATTGTCCATCTTTACATAGAACCAATTTACCTGCTGGAATGTGGATTCCAGAGGTAAGTGCATCAAAAATTGCAGGAGATGATTTGTCAACTTCTTTAATTATAGTTATTTTGGGGTTATCCGTAAATTCAACATTAATCTCTGTTTTAGAATCTTTTTTGAAATCAAGATCGGTTTCATTGTATTGGACTGATTCTAATTGAATCCATCCTTTCTCACCATTCATTACCGCACTTCCTTGTATTCCGTCTATTTGCAAATAATAAGATCCTTGTGAAGAGTATGAGTTTGATACAAGTGTCTGGCTAACTAAAAAAGACAGTACAGAAATAATTGAGAATAAGACTATTTTTTTCATTTATTCATTTAGAGTACACCATTAATTAAACAATGATGTAATCTATGAAAGATCTTATAAACAACTTCAAGCAATAATTTTTGTTGTTAAAAACATGGTTATTGCCAATCATATTTACAATTATCATCATATCTGGTTTTGGTACTGCATTTGCTGCATCTGACTATTTTCTAAAAATAGAGGGAGTTGATGGAGAGTCAACTGATCAAAGTCACAAAGGAGAGTTATCTATTGAATCATGGAGCTGGGGTGCGTCAAATCCAACTACAGTAGGCAGTGGTGGACTTTCTGCTGGCAAAGTACAATTCCAAGATTTTCACTTTACAAAAGCAATTGATAAGTCATCGCCAGTATTAATGGAGATGATAGCAACGGGTGAACACATTAAGGATGCTAAATTAACTTTGAGAAAGGCAGGTTCTACCCAACAGACGTATCTAGTAGTTACTTTCACCGATGTCATGGTATCATCATATTCCGTTTCTGGAAATTCAGGTGATACTCCAATTGAAAGTATATCGTTTAGTTTCCAAAAAATCGAGATGGAATATTTCCCACAAAATCCAGATGGTACCTCATCTGAATCAATCAAGACAAAAGAATTAACGGGTCACGTAACTTTAATGAAATAAATTTTAATCAAGTATTTTTTACTAACGATTTAATCACAACAAGAGTTTAGAATCTAATATGATGCAAATAAATGCATTAATCTAAATAAATTTTCTATTATTCCAATTTGATATACAATTGTTATGCCCAAGACAAAGCTAAGTGAGCCTGTCAAGTATCTCATTATTGTTTTGGCTTTGATATTATTTGATAAACCAAATGGAATGCCTATCAATCCTCCAATTAAGGACATTCCAATAATGGAGCCTATTCCAAATATGCCAATGAACATCAAAGCTGTTGTTAGGCTATGAATTGCTCCAGAAGTCATAATGATTAGGGCTCCGCTTCCAGCAAGACCATGAATCATTCCAATTAGATACGATTTATGGTTGTGTGAGTGATTCTTGTCATCATGATTGTGTTCATCAAAATGAATTGAGCCGTCTTTATGTGTATGAGGATGTCTATGTTTAATTTTTAGAATACTTTTGTTTGTAATTCTTGTAATTGCCAATAAAATCAACATCAATCCAACTAGAAACTCAAATCCAGAAAAAACTTCTTTTTGTAGTGTAAATGTAAAACCATAAACTAGCAAACCAACAAGAAGCAAAGTAGTTGTGTGTCCAGCCCCCCAAACTGCACCAAGTAATGATGATTTTGTAAAACTTGATTTGACAAGTTGTTTTTTCGATTGAATAGTATTGGAATTTGTGATTTGTGTAGATACTGCAGCTATGTGATCGGCTTCAAAAGCATGTTGAATTCCAAGTGTTAATCCAAATCCGGCAATAATAACAGGAATAAAATCGCCAATTTGACCAAATATTTCTTCTAACAATTTACCTCACAGGGTTTCTTGGTATCATGTTAAAAAGAATTTCCAAAGTCTAGAGTTGCTCAACTATTGGCTTTAGATTATCTGGTAAATCAGGAATTTCGGTATGGCTTTCATTGTTTTGTAGTATTTCCGGTCCTATTCTTCGTACTCGCTGAGTTCCAATTAATGTGTCAATATTTCTTTGAATGTCTTTTTCTGATAGAATTGTCTTTAATTTTTCAATTACAGTTTCTTCATTTTCATATTTTTTAATTGCATACTGCACAAGGATCATTTTTTCATTTGTAGAATAATCAGTCATTTGAAAATATCATTATATCCAGAGTAAAAAACATTAGTGAAACTAGAAGAACTTTTTTAGATCTTCTTTTTTAGGAATGCCTGTAAACTCTAATTTTCCATCAATTACTAATCCAGGAGCTGTAAATATTGGATATTTTTCTAAATATTCTGGTTTTTCAGTTACATCAATCAAATCATATTTTATGCCTAGTTGGTCTAATATCTTCTCAAGAACAATGCAGTTTGAGCATCCAGGGGTAGTAAGAACTTGTACTTTCATGACTCTGTAAACTGATCAGGATTATTCTCAAAAGCCCATCTGCAACTAGCACAGCAAAAATAGTATTTGTTACCTTTGTGTTCTAGAGAATCATGTTTTTCATCAATCTCCATGCCACACACTGGATCTTTCATAGTATCACCTTCTTTTTTTGATTAATAAAATACCATATTATTGGAAATATGATCAATCCGGAAAATATTATCGGAACAAGATTATTTGGCATGATAAAATTATATGGATTTTGATGAATGTGCTGTCCTATGTGAAATTCAACAGGCAATCCTGTAGTGGATACCAGATTATTCCAACCAATATGCACTATAGTACTTTCATACCAAGCATGTCCTCCTGGAAGACCGTTAATTATTAAAAATGCACCAATCATAACAAGCATCCATCCTGTGATTTTTTCTACTTTGATTCTATTTGTGGTTAATCCTTTGGTTGCATTTATTCCAAGTACGGCAAGAAGTGAAAATAGAATCAACGGTATTGCTCTTCCAACACCATGCACAAGACCTAGTGATGAGCCAATCTCCAAACTTCCAGTTCCTGCGATGTAAATTAATAGCCAGTAAAACATTGGATTTGGACATCCAACTCCGGCATTACCAAGTAAAACACCCATCAGATACGACTTTACATATTCGCCTCTGTTTTGGATAAATTTAGGCGTCTTGGAATATGTTGGCATTTTGATTGTAATTAACTTTAGTTGCGATAAACCAAAAACAAATCCTGCAATACCAGCTATCAAAAACATTATTGTGGAGAACTGATCAAGTGATGTTGTTTTTCCAATAGTTGCAACACCAAAACCATACAAGGTTATGGTTGTGACAAGTCCTGCACCAAATAACAGGGCCATACTCAAACCCTTTTTGTATCCTTTTCCCATACTTAATGGAATTATAATGAATACTAGTGGAAGTGTACAGGGTAAAATAATCATTGAAAGACCAGCGACATAAGCAATGACTAACCAAGACGGATACGAAAATTCACTTCCAGATTTTACAGTAAGATCACTAGTTAATGAAAAAATTATTCCAAGAAAGATAAATGAAAACAAGACAAATGCCAAAATAACACCAGATTTTTTGGCAAATACAGAGTTCGACATAACTTGGTAATGTTGTGTCACATACTTGAATACTTAACTTTACAATTGTAAAATTATATCATCTGAAATATAAAACTCATATTTTACAATTGTAAAATCATAAATATTCTCAAAAATAACTCATTTGGTGCCATTTCAGCCAGATGATATAGATATTGCAATAATTGAATCACTGATCAAAGATGGGAGAAAATCATTTCGACAGATATCCCGTGAAATCAAAATAAGCACACCAACTGTTCAAGCCAGGTATGAAAGACTAGTCAATGTGGGATTGATAAAATCCGTCTCTCCAATAATTGATCTTGGAATGCTTGAAAACAAGACTGAAAAACGTCTTGAGAACATAAAGGCAAAATCAACAAAGAAACATAATTTGAAAATAACCAAAGACATGATTCTAAAAATGACATGTGATCTATGCAAAGGTCCAATCTCTGACAAACCACATGTTCTTAAAATAGCGAATTTTGAGAGATTTTTTTGCTGTACTTCTTGTAGAACGCTGTATAAAGAAAAGTATAAGGGAAGAATCGAATCACTGTCAGATTAAAACTAAATCATTTGAATGATATAGTTAGAGTCCCTTGTTTGTACCAATTATTTCGTATGATGTTACATCATAGGATAGTTTGTAAACTTCTTGAAACCCTTCAGATGAAAATCCACCTACATAGAGTATTTTATTTGGTGAATCAAAAGCGATGCTGGTAACTGTAAGATCAATGTCGGGCAAATCTTCCCAAGAAGCTCCAAGATCATCTGATCTAACCAAGCCAAATGTATCTACTGATGCAAACAAAATACCTTGATCATCAAAATTCATCGCAGATACGGTCAACCCTTCGTATGCAATATGATTCCAAGTGGTACCGCCATCATTAGAATTGTAAATTCCGTTTCCTGTCCCTGCAAAAATTAATTGAGAATCATTAGGAGAAATTGTCAGTGCAGAAATGTATTCAGGATATTCCAAGTCTTCCCAAGTGTTTCCAGCATCAATAGTTTTGAATAGTCCTCTGCCACCACTATCAAAACCCAAAATCAAATTCGGATCACTTTTGCTTAGGGTCATGGCGTGAAAATCAACTGGTGGCTCTAGCACTTTAGAAACTGATTGCCAAGTTATTCCACCATCAAAACTTTTGATCAATCCAGTGTTTCCACCAGATGAAGGATGCCCACTTGCATACAAAGGAGATTCTTTGTCATGTGGTGCGTTAAATGCCATATAGTCTGCTCTTACTTTGTCTACCTTTACTGGAGGCGCACCGCTTCTACTTTGGTAAAAATCCCCATGTGTTGCAATATACAAAATAGTATGATCAGTAGGATCCACACCTATTCCATGAACATGACGCCATTCAACTGTTCTTGTATCATTTGTTGGCTTTTGATCATTAGAATTAAAGCTAAAAGTTATTGCGATTCCAATTATTACAATTCCAATCAAAACAAGAAACTTTGATTTTCCTTTCAAATATTATCACGATGTACTTTGTAAATAGGATATAAAAAACAAGTACTTTACATTTGTAAAATACTGTATTCAAATATACGAAGATAATAATCAGTGTATGAAAATATTGATGATTGTACTAGCCACAATTATTGTTTCTGCTGGTGGGACGTTCTATCTATCAGCATACTCTGAATCTAGTCCATCAATGATGTCTCATAGCATGGGTGGAATGATGGATATGTGTCAATCAATGATGAACAGTATTCCACAAGATGTCATAATAAAAACAACTTCAAGTCAAGTTGCAAAGACTGGTGAAGAATCTAAAATTACGTTGCTTGTAACGGATAAAAAAGGTAATCCACTAGATAATGCAAATGTGATTCTTCACATAGAGAAAGGTGCACCAATGGCATCTATGGATATGTCAATGATGGATATGATGGGAAGAATGATTCAAGCAGAAAACATTGGCTCTGGCAAATATCAGGTAAAATTTATACCAATTGAGAAAGGATACTATACAATGCACACACATGCAATATTACAAGGAAAATCCATGATGTCTATGATGAATAATCACATGGATATTGGAATTATAGCAAAATAGAATTAAAAAAAGAATTATTTTACAATTACATCACATGGACTTGATCCCCCTTATAAGATCATGAATTTGGTGAAAAATTATCGTGATTTCATTTTACCACATTTTATACATGAACTAGTTCCATTTTGGGAATATTTGTGACTACATTCTTCAAATCCTAATGATACATCGTTTTGGAATTTTTCCAAGTATTCTCGAATGTCTCTTCCATTTTTTGTCATTATTAATCATCTTTAGATATTATACAAAATAGTGGTTTCACAGCATTGCTAAAAAATTATCATCACAGCTAATTAGCTGTAATATATCATTTTTTTGAAGACTGTATAATGTCTCAAAAGATACAATATGCCACAGTTATTTTTCCTGATCACGTTTATGAGGAAATTCAATTGTTACAAAAGGAATTATCACATAAAGATGATAAAATCTGGAATATTTCAGATACAACCAAGTTATTACTGCAATTCTGTCTTGAAGAAAATGATGGGGTGTATGCTCAAAATTATTCATTTCTTAGAGAATACACATATGAAAAAGAGTCATTTTTAAAAGATTTTACTTCAAGTGTTTTAAGATCTATATATGTAACAGATTATGAGACAATCTTTTGATTAGGAGATGTATGATCCACAGGAACTCTACCTCCTTTATCGGCATTATTTTGGGCGCAATTAAGCATAATAATTCTAGAATTTATCTAATCCAATTTTTCTTTTGGGTATTTAATTACAACATGAAATCTCTGTGCTGTAGCTGTATTACAATAAATCTTATTAGCAACAAAGACATATCATATTCAGATAAATCAAATGACTGAAAGTTATGTGAGGATAGGTGGAAGAGGAACATCAAGAAGAATTGCTAAAAAAGAAGATGATAATTGGACTGGTGCTGAATTTAAAAAATCACAAGAAAAACGAAAAGAAGAATCAAAAAATAGTTACATTTCTGTAGGAAGAGGTACTAGTAAAATCAAGTTTGGAGATATGAATACAACATCTCAGCGACCCTCAGGG
>JAICOU010000003.1 GCA_025930495.1 Nitrososphaeraceae archaeon | reverse complement strand
TCTTCTTTTTTGGATTAGGGCTGTTATTTACCTGATTGTTAATTTGCTCTGCCATAAAGTGGTTTGAGACATTTACTTTAACATCATCAATTCCATTTACTTTTAAAAGATTATCATGAATGTCTTGACATATTTTAAATCCGAAAACTGCAGGACAAAATGGACTAGTTAGATGCAAATCCACTTTTACATTACTGCTATTGATATCAACTTCATCAATTAATTCTAAATCTGTAATTGATGTATTGATTTCAGGATCTACAATTTTTGATAATTCATCAAAAATTTTTACTCGAAGTTGTTTGATATCTAGACTCATGTCAAAAAAAGCGTCTATGCTATATATAACCATTCTAAAACCTTAGGTAATGTATCGTTCACGTCTTGGTACTGATTTGAGTGATATTACTTTAGATTATGTTTCATCTATAAATGATGATTCTCAAATAGCACTCTATGATCTTTTGGGAAGTCAAGCGCACACTATTATGTTATATGAAAACACAATCATTACAAAAAATGATGCAAAAAAAATTCTTTCTGCACTAGAATCTTTGAAAAAGGAAAAATTCAATACTTCATCTGGAGCAGAAGATATTCATGAATTAATTGAAACTCTTGTAATCAAAAAAGCAGGTATGGCAAGTGGTGGAAAAATGCACACTGCAAGATCACGAAATGATCAAGTTACTTTAGATATTCGAATGAAAATTCGTGATGACATTAACATTATTTGTAATTGCTTACTTGATACAATTGAGGCACTCGTATCTTTGGCAAAAAATCACCAAAAAACAATAATGCCTCTTTATACACATCTACAACAAGCTCAGGCAGGCTTGTTTTCACACTATCTATTGGCTCAGGCAGATGTATTGTTTAGAGACTTTGATCGTCTTTATGCTGCATTTAGCCATGTTAATCAGAGTCCTCTAGGAGCAGGACCTGTTGGCGGAACTAGCATTGCAATTGATCGACATAGCACTGCAAAGATGTTGGGTTTTGATGGAATAATTGAAAATTCCCTTGATGCCACAAGTACACGTGATTTTGTTGCTGAATATGTTGCAATGATAGCAATACTGATGACTAATCTCAGTAGAATTTCTGAAGATTTTGTAATTTGGTCCACCTCTGAATTTTCCTTTATAGAATTGGCTGATGAATTTACGTCTCCGTCAAGCGTAATGCCACAAAAGAAAAACCCTGATATCTTAGAATTAACAAGAGGAAAAACTGCCGAAGTAATTGGGAACCTTACTGCAATTCTAACTACCATCAAAGGACTGGCTTCAGGATATGGGCGTGATCTGCAGCAAATCAAATCATCTATTTGGTCCACATCCAAAATTTCGATTAGTGCATTATTGATTCTAAAATCAATTCTTCTTACATTACATGTTAATGAAAAGGAAATGAAAAAGGCTGCCGAATCTAGTTATCTTATTGCACTTGACATTGCAGAGAAATTAGTTCAAAATGGAATTCCATTTCGAACCACTCATAAAATTGCAGGAGGTTTAGTGCAGATAGCACACCAATCCAACAAATCTATGAATAAACTTAGCATGAAAGAAATCTCAAAAATTGCTCAGGAAACAAAAACTAATCCGAAATTGATAATGGAAATTATTCAATCTACGACAATTACCTCGTCTCTAAAGGACAGAAAGTCCTTTGGCTCTTCTGGATATGATGAACAGAAGAGAATGATTGAAGATCGTATGGAAAAAATCAACAACTATAGAATCAATGCAACAAAACGAGATAATGATATTTCAAAGGCATTAGATAATCTATCAAACAAAATTACTGAATTGATAAAATAGGGGGCGGGTCTAGTGGGATTCGGACCCACGACAACCGGATTAAAAGTCCGGTGCGCTACCTGGCTGCGCCATAGACCCCTGACAAAAATGCTTGACGTGTATAATTTAGTCTTTTACAAAATTTTTTACTCTTACAGAAACTTTTAATCTAGCAATTTGTTTGAAACAATTCGTGCCCTTGTAGTATAGTCCGGTCTAGAATTCGACCCTGTCACGGTTGAGACGCGTGTTCAAATCCCGCCAAGGGCGCCTTTATCTTCTTAAATTATTATTATGATTTCATCTAACCGATCTGAATCTCTTGTATTGTGATCTAATGTTAAGAATTAACAAGCAGACAATTTCTATCTACTTGCTCTTAATTATGACAAGTTTGCCTCTTGAAAGTTAATCTTGAAAATTTCTCTTACAAGAATATTAAAATTCAGGCAATTTTAGTAAATTTTGATGTCTGAAGAGAACGAGGAATCTAAGGTAGAAACAAAATCTGAAGTTTCAGCATCAGAATCTATACCAAAAGATGCAGCAAAAACTGCTGCAGAAAAAGCAGAAGTAGCAGCAAAAGCCGCAGCAGCAGTAGCTAGAGCAGAAGCTGAAGTCGAAGCAGCCTTGGCAAAAGCAGCAGCTGCCAAAGCAGTTGCAGAAGCCGCAGCAGAGGAAGAATACAAAGCAATAGCTGCCGAAGTCAAGGCCACAGCAGCCAAAGCACCAACATTTACTAACCAACGTAAAGGTGAGGAAATATTTAGAAGAGAAATGGGCGAACCCGAATTTTTCTTAGCCAAAAAAGATAGATTTCCCAGACCTGTTCTTTCATCAGAAGAACAAGATGAGCTTACAAGAAAAGTGGAGATTCCAACAGATAATACTCCAAAATATATTCCACAACATGTACTAAGTCCAGAATTTGGTGGCATATCTAATTATGAATCTGGCGTAGAAAAATTCTTGGAAGAAACTAAGCAAAAACTAAAGAAACTAAAAAATGATCCCCATGCATCTAAAAAAGATATACTCACAACACAACAAGAACTTCAATATTTAGAATCTATTTATGAAAATTATTACATTGGTATGAATGTTTTCCGTACTGCAAAAGGTGGAAGGAATAAACTTAGAGAATAAATGGTGATGATGTGAGCGAAATTAACTTTGATGTAATTAATGCAAGAGTTACTTTTAAAAATATACCACTTCATACATTATCTAGATTTAGATTTAAAGATCTCAAAATTGCATGTGAGACTTTTAAGAAAATCCCCGGTGTTGCAGAATGTATAATAATTCAGACTGCTAGTAGAGTTGAAATATTTACAGTAAGTAATCTGGAAACAGGAGATACTCCAGATGGAAGAAGAACTGAAGGAAAATCACTTATTTTAAATCAAATTAAAGAAACCTGGCAATCTCTATCAGAACTAGAACAAATTGATATTGATCACTTTGATCAAACTCTTGAAGTTTATAAAAGCACAGATGTTTATCTTCATCTTTTAAGATTAGCATGTGGTTTAGATTCTGTAGTTGTAGGAAAAGAAGAGATCTTGAATGAGATTAAATCATCACTTTCACATGCAAAGCAGATTAATACATCTGGCAGCATTTTGAACAAACTATTTGAGAGTGTTATACGAATTTCAACCCGTATTAGAGAAACAACTGGAATAAGTAAAGATGTACTTTCTCTTGGAGATGTGGCTGTTAAAATTGTAGATGAAAAAGCAGGATTGGATGCTAAGAAACGTATTTTGTTAATAGGTACAGGCGAACCTGCCGCTATGGTTGCTAAAACTCTTAATAAAAAGGGATTTGCATTTGACGTCACAAGTAAAACCATTGAACGTTCGACTGGGTTTTCTAAAATATTGAGTGGTAAACCTGTTGCATTTGAAGATGTTTTAGCTGGATTTGACAAGTATGATATTATCTTTGTTGCCACAACTTCTGATTATTTCTTGATTACTTTTGACAGAATAAAATTGATTATGGAAGAAAAAAAGAAAGGTACATTGATTTTAGATTTATCTGATCCAAGAACAGTTGATGAAGGAATAACTGCACTTCCAGGAATCAAATTATTATTTAGAGATCAGATTGCTGAGATATATGAAGAAAATGTGAAATCTAGGGCTGGTATAGTACCTGCCGTAGAAAAAATCATTGATAAAGAAGTTCCAATTCTTGAAGAAACAATGAAACGAATCTACGTCTAATTTTTTGGCGAGTTATTTTATCTAATTATAGAATAAAGAATTAATAAATATGAATAGATCTTATTTCTTTCTAAGAATAAATTGCATTAAAGCTTCTTTTGAATAATCTATTCCATGTATCTCTTCTGTATGTTTTCCAAATTCTTCGATTACCTGTTCTATTTGACCCTCGACTACAAAATCACACTCAAAACCATAATCATCACATTTTAGTTTAGCCATGCCTACCCTCCAAATCTCTGGATATAAATATTAAAAGATAATTTTCTCTCGTAAAAGTAGGATAATTTACTAATAGTTCAAAAAAGGAGTTTACGTCGCATTCATTGTTATAATACACTATTTTCCAAATTGTTTACTTGAATTTTTTATTTTTATATGTGAATTTGATCCAAATCCATCTGAAGATATCTACAATCAAAATTTAACAGAAATACATTTATCCAAAGTAGCGAAAATTACTTTGTATGGTAGTAGAACATAAGGCAAAAATTACTTACATGCAATTACTCAAAGAAGATCTCGTTGTAATTCGTTTAATCCCAAATGATGGTATGCCAAAATATACGACAGGTCAATTTCTTACTATAGGCTTGCCAATACCATCTGAACAAAAGATTGTCAGAAGAGCATACTCAATTGCATCACATCCTGAAAATCGAGATTATTTTGAATTTGTGATTAGATGGGTTAGGAAGCCTTTACCCGGTCGTGTCACAACTGAATTATTTTATGCAAATGTTGGTGATGAAGTATATTTGGGAGATCCTACAGGTAACGCTTTATTAATTGATGATAAATTGCCAAATGGTCAACCTGATAATAGAAGAATTGTTTGTGTTGGTGGAGGAACTGGTCTTGCACCATTTATTGCCTTTGCTAAACATCTACATGATACGGGAGATAAAAGAGAGATTATTGTTTTACATGGAGCAAGTTATGTTGATGAGCTAAGTTACAAAGAATTACTGACCAACTTAGAGAATGAGAGTATTGAAAGAGGAAAAGATCAATGGAATTTCAGATATAGAGCAGCCATTAGTAGACCAAAAGAATTCTTTAACAGATCTTGGGCAGGTCATGTTGGTAGAGTAGAATCATTTTTCAAACCCAACAAAAATGGTGTTTCTCCCTTAGAAGAAATGGTTGGAGAAGAAATTACAACTGCAAATACCAAAGTCTACATTTGTGGATATCAGGGTACAATTGATGGAGTTATTGAATACTTGGGACCAAAAGGATTTGTAACAAAAGAAGAAAAACGTAAAGATGGAAGTTACGAAATTAAGTACGAATCATACGGATAGCTAACATTAAAACCCCTTGTATTTGTTTTATTTAGAATTTAATTTTTTCAATAGTTTCAGTATCATTAATTCCTATTTGTAGATAGTTTTTATTTTTTTATTTGTGAAATAACATCATCTACGATTTTCTGATTTGCTGCTGCAATAAATGAAATTCTTGTTTTGTAACTAAGATCTGCATCAAGTGGATTCAAATTCGCATCTAAAAGTAATCCCCCCGCTTCTTTCACTATCAAGTATCCTGCAGCAATATCTTGAATCCTGATTTTATCTCTTAAATCTATGAAAATATCCATTAATCCTCTTGCAAACAAGGCCATTTCTAGTGCATTTGCACCAAAATGTCTTATGTGATTATGTTGCTCAAATATTGGCTGTAACCTCTTCATTAATTCCAATGTTGCACCTGAAGTGTTTATTCCAATAATTTTGTAAATTGGTTCTTTATCATGAACTTTAATTTTTAACTTGTTCAAAAATGCCCCCTTACCTTTTGATGCCCAATACATATCTCCATTTACTAAATTTGTTATTACTCCATCTGTAATGGAACTCAATCTATCTTCAGTTGCAAATGCTAATGAACTACAGAAAAATGGAACTCCTCTTACAGCATTTGCAGAACCATCAATTGCATCCATAATGACAAATCCTTTAGGATTATTAGACAATTCTACTCTACCACACTCTTCTCCTAAAACAACACAATCAAAATTAATTTCTTTAAGATAATCTAGTACTGTTTTTTCAGCAATAATGTCAATATTGCGTGAAATATCACCTCCTGCACCTCTTCCAAAATCTCCTGCAGCATCATCTGTTCCTGCCAAATCTTTTACATTTTCATAAATCTGTTTTGAAACCTCGCGAAGAATTTCAATAACTTCCATCATTTTCTTTTTCATTCTTCGTAATTTAAGTGAAAGAAATTTTCTAGTTTTGAAAGCATAAATAACAATAAATCAGATCTTCGTATGTGAGTGGAAAAGATCAGTCTGTTGTCAGCAAAGAATCTTTGATGAGTACAAAACCTGGAAAACAAATTATGAAACAAGGATTATTCAAATCAAAAGGTTACAAATTATTTTCTCAATACAAAGAAGAAACAGAAAATGAGTTTCCAAATTTTGCCGATAGATTTGCTAGAGATCTCTTACATGAAATAAAATCTGATCTTTCTCCAAATTCAACACAACAAGCATTTGGCAATGAAGTAGGTTCTACTGAAATCATTCTTCAGGCATCTGAAATCAACAATATAAAGTCTAAATTAGAAAATCCAGACGTAATTAAAGATAGAGTACTTCGTATTTTAAATTCAAATTTTGTAAAAATGACTTTTCCTGTATTTAATGCGTTATTTGACGGAGCTTCCAATTATACTGGAAAAAAAGATCCTCAATTAAGACAAGACATTGTGGAAGGTCATATTTTAGCAATTGATCTTAGTGAACCCATGGATAGAATTGTAGACAAAGATGAAGACTTGGAATATCTTGATGATTACAAACTAATGAATCCATATATTTTGAAATTAGCTCGAGATAAAATTTCTAAAGGTGGAGATGAAGTTCTAAAAGAATTTGAAGAAGGATTCAAAGATGCACGAATAGGTCAATATCTTGATGAGAAATTAAAATCAAAACCAACAAAGATTACAGAAGAAGAAATGAACCTATCTTACAAAAAATATCGATCTGTGATGGGAACAGCCGGAAGAAATATGGCTCTAGCAGAAAGACCTCTTGGCGAAATTTTCTATCTGGGAATGGCAAGAGCTGCTGAAGGTGTTGGGTGTGGAAATGAAATTGAAGACTCTATCAAAAATGGATTTGTGAAAATACCCTCTTGGCCATTGTATTACACTTTATTATCAAATGATGTCAAAAAAGGATTTGAACTAACATTGGACAAAAGTAATTTATATCTTCAAGATGCTCGTTTAGCACTTAAATTATTGCCTGCAGAATTTTCACATACAGAATTTTTAGAATTTTTGTTTTTAACTGTTGAACACTATAATCAATACTGGTATAATCAATTACAAAAGGCAAACAAATGGTCAGAGTTTGAATCTAAACTCCCAAAGTGATTAAATTGATGTGGTCTGAAAAATATAGGCCTCAGAATATTTCTGACATGCTTGGTAATGAAGAATCTAGATCTTCAATAATTGAATGGTTCACAAAATGGAAAAAAGGCACAAAGCCACTTCTGCTAGTTGGTCCACCTGGAATTGGAAAGACCACAATTGCATTTCTTACTGCAAAACAATTTGGATATGATATGATTGGCTTGAATGCAAGTGATGTACGAAGTAAATCTAGACTTAATGAAATTCTTTCACCCGTATTAGGTAATGTCAGCATTTTGGGGATTCCTATGATTTTCATTGATGAGGTTGATGGAATTCATGGCAGAGGAGATTATGGTGGCGCAGAAGCACTCATTGAAATTTTAAAGGAACCTACTGTACCAATCATACTTGCTGCAAATTCTGATATCTCAGATAAAATGAAAAGTATAAAAAAAGTTGTTAAAACTATATCTTTCAAGCCAATTCCCCCACGTCTTTTGAAAATATATCTTGAAAATATTTTGCAAAAAGAAAATGTAACACTCAGTCCTGATTCTATGATAAAAGTAATTGATAGATCACACGGTGACATTCGTTCTATGATTAATTTGACACAATCCCTTGTTACAGGATTTAATCCTCAAACTGAGATGTCATTTGAAAACATAAATGTAGAAGATGGCGTTAATACATTTTTTAAAGCAAATTCACTTGATGAAGCTAGAAGTGTTTTGTATTCTATACAAATTGATCCAAAATTAAAAATTGATGCTTTTTACTCTAGTATTATTACCAGTAATTTAGATAATAATACACTCGCAAAACTCTTGGAAATTATTTCTGAAGCTGATATGCTTTATGGAAAAATTATGAAAACTCAAAATTGGCGATTACTACGTTATCTCAATGAAATTCTGATTGGATTATATCAAAATGATGAACGAATAAGATACGCACAATACAACCTTTCATGGTCACTTTTAAATCGTATTAGATGGGATGGAAAAAAAATCAAAGCACTGTCATCTATTATGGCAAAAAATCTACATATGTCATCAAGTACATTTGTTACAATATGTTTTCCATACGTGTTATTTTGTATAAAAAATAAAAAATTAAAATTGGAATTAGATACTTTTGATGATGTTCTTGAAAAGGAGATTGAATTAATCCAATGAGCTGGAGAAAAATTCCAATGAAGTTTCCAGGTACTTGTATTGTTTGTAATGAAAAAATTGAAGTAAATGAAATTGGATTGTGGGCAAAAGGATTAGGAGTGAAACATGAAAAATGTGCTCAAATAAATGAACTTCAGTGTATCGTTTGTAGAGGATCAGCTGGATGCTTACAGTGTGAATTTCAAGATACTTGTGATATTCAGAGAGTCTCTCAGTTATGTATATGCAAAAAATGTAGCGAAGAGAAAAATTCTTTTGATTCTTATCAAAAATCTGTAAAAAAGAATTTTCTGCTCTTGAATCTTAATTCATAAATTAACGGTTATTCAAAATCATCAGATTTGAATCAATGTCTTTAGAATAATACGTTGTGTTCTAATGAATTCTAAAAAAATCAAACTAAATTAATATAGGAAGATTTCTTTTCTACAATATCAGATGCACTTTGAGAAAATTGAGGAATATTCTAAGAGAAATAAAATATCATTACAAGGTGGAGGACAAGATAAAATCAAAGATCAGCATGATAAAGGTAAATTAACAGCTCGAGAGAGAATTGATCTTTTATTGGATGCTGGTACTTTTACTGAAATTGATTCACTCACAACTCATCATTATCATGAATATGATATGCAGAAGAAGAAATTCTACACTGATGGTGTTGTTGGTGGCTATGGAACAGTAAACGATAGACAAATCTTTGTCTTTGCTTATGATTTCACTGTACTTGGTGGCACATTAAGTCAAATGGGAGCTAAAAAAATTACAAAATTGATGGATCATGCAGTCAAAACCGGTTGTCCTATAATTGGAATAATGGATTCAGGAGGGGCAAGAATTCAAGAAGGAATTATGAGTCTTGATGGATTTGCTGATATTTTTTATCATAATCAATTGGCATCTGGTGTTATTCCACAAATCACTGCAAGTATTGGTCCATCAGCTGGTGGTTCTGTATATTCTCCTGCAATGACTGATTTTGTTATTATGGTTGAAAAAGCAGGAACCATGTTTGTAACTGGACCTGATGTAGTAAAGACTGTTCTAGGAGAAGAAATTTCATTTGATGACTTAGGTGGTGCAATGACACATGGAATAAAAAGTGGTGTTGCACATTTTGTTGTAAAGAACGAATACGAATGCATGGATTGTATAAAAAAATTAATCTCTTTTCTTCCACAAAATAATACTGAAGAGTCACCAAAAATAAAAACTGATGACGATCCAAATAGACTTGATCATAATATAATCAACATAATTCCTGATAATCCTTTACAACCATATGACATGAAGGAAATCATTAATTCTGTTGTTGATAATCATGAATTCTTTGAGATTCATGAATTGTTTGCGCCAAACGTTGTTGTTGGTTATGGTAGATTAAATGGTAAAGTTGTAGGTATTGTAGCTAATCAACCATTGTATCTTGCAGGTGCACTTGATATTGATTCATCAAATAAAGCAGCTAGATTTATCCGATTTTGTGATGCATTCAATATTCCAATTATTACATTTGTAGATACTCCTGGTTACATGCCAGGTTCTAACCAAGAGCATAATGGTATCATTAGACATGGTAGCAAACTTCTCTACGCTTATTGTGAGGCCACTGTTCCTAAAATTACACTTGTAATAGGAAAAGCATATGGTGGTGCATACATTGCCATGGGAAGTAAAAATCTAAGAACAGATGTAAATTATGCATGGCCAACTGCACGATGTGCTGTATTAGGTGCTGAGGCAGCTGTAAAAATTATGTACAGAAAGGAACTATCTAGTGCAGATGATCCTGAAGCCCTTAAAAAACAACTAATCAGTGAATTTTCAGAAAAATTTGAAAATCCTTACGTTGCAGCATCTCATGGTACTATAGATAATGTAATTGATCCAGCTGAAACAAGGCCCATGTTAATTAAAGCATTAGAGATGCTCGCAAACAAAAGAGAAAAGCAACTTCCAAGAAAACATGGAAATATCAATCTGTGATTAAACATGATTGAGAAAGTTCTTATCGCAAATAGAGGAGAAATCGCTTTGCGTGTAATTAAGACATGCAAAGCACTTGGAATCAAAACTGTAGCGGTGTATTCTGATGAAGATTACAATTCCTTACACGTCAAACAAGCTACCGAAGCATATCATATTGGTGAGGCTGCTCCTGCTAAATCTTATCTGAATCAAGAAAAAATTATTGAGATTATATTATCTTCTGGTGCAGATGCCATCCATCCTGGGTATGGTTTTCTTTCAGAAAATTCTGACTTTGCAAGTAAATGTGAAAAAAATAAAATAAATTTTATTGGTCCAACTGCAGCATCTATGGATCTTTGTGGTGATAAGATGCAATGTAAATCTGCCATGTTAAAAGCAAAAGTTCCAACTGTTCCAGGAAGCCCTGGTCTTGTAAAAGATGTTGAAGAGGCATTAAAAATTGCAAATGACATTTCATACCCTGTACTATTAAAATCAGTTTTTGGTGGCGGTGGTCGTGGAATAAGATTAGTAAATAATGATAAAGAACTACGAGAAGGTTTTGAGACCGTTACAAGTGAATCAATTTCGGCGGTTGGAAAATCTGCAATAATAGTTGAAAAATTTCTTCAAAAAACTAGACATATTGAATATCAAATGGCAAGAGACAAACATGGTAACGCAGTTCATATATTTGAAAGAGAATGTTCAATTCAAAGACGTAATCAAAAACTTATTGAACAAACACCTTCACCTATAGTTGATCAAGAAACAAGAGATAGAATTGGTGAATTGGTTGTTAAAGCAGCTAAGGCAGTTGATTATACTAATCTTGGTACTGCAGAATTTCTTCGAGCAGATAATGGTGAATTCTATTTTATAGAAATCAATGCTAGACTACAAGTAGAACATCCAATTACTGAATTTGTATCTGGCTTAGATCTTGTTAAACTACAAATAGATATTGCAAATGGTGAACCACTTCCATTCAAACAAAAAGATCTCAAAATGAATGGCTATGCAATTGAATGTAGAATAAATGCCGAAGACACATTCTTAGATTTTGCCCCTTCTACAGGTCCTGTACCTGATGTGACTATTCCATCAGGACCAAGTGTTAGATGTGATACATATCTTTATTCTGGCTGTACTGTGTCTCCATTTTATGATTCTTTAATGGCCAAACTTTGCACATGGGGTCAAACATTTGAAGAATCAAGAACCAGAATGTTAAACGCATTAAATGATTTTTACATTCAAGGTGTTGAGACATCAATACCGCTTTACAAAACAATTCTTAACACTGATGAATACAAAAATGGACATCTTACTACAGACTTTTTGAATCGCTATAATATTATTGATCGATTAAAAGAAGATTTGAAAACAGAAAAAATTGAAAAAAGTGAGGCTGCCTTAGCCGCCGCCATTATTTACTCTGAATATTTTAAGAGCAGAGTGCAAAATTCTTCTTCTAATAATTCTACTTGGAAAAATAAATTGAATTGATGATAAATGGATTATAAAATAAAAGATATTGAAAAAACATTTGATGGCGAAATCGCTGAAAATCTTAGCAACAACGAATATGTGATTAAAATCAATACCGTTAAGCATCAAATAAAAATTCTAAAAATGGATTCAAAAGGAATTGAATTTGTATTAGACCAAAAATATCATAGAGCAAGATATCTTGAAAATTCAACAAATGAAATGCATCTCATCATTGATAACGTGCCAATTACTCTTAACATGCATACTGATCTTGATAAAATTGTATTCAAAAATTCTGGAGGTTCTAGTTCTTCTGATACTCAATTAACATTAAAAAGCCAAATTCCTGGTAAGGTTGTTTCTATTGCTGTTCAAGAAGGTGATTCTGTAAAACAAGGAGATGTTATTTGTACTTTAGAATCTATGAAAATGCAAGTTGCTGTTAAATCTCACAAAAATGGTTCTATCAAATCTGTCAAAATTAAAGTAGGTGGAACTGTAGCTAAAAATGATATTGTTGCAGAAATAGAATAAACAATTATCTTCCTTATTTTAGAAATTTTTTAATTTCTTCATAATCAGGTTCGTTTAATGGACTCTCAGATACCCATTTGTATCCAATTTTTCCATCTTCCATTATTATAAACACAGAACGTTTTGCTGCATTGTAATCTTTGATGTGTAGTAGGTGTGGCATTAAAACATCGTAATCACGAATTGTTTTACTGTTATAATCTGCCAATATTGGAAAATTAAAGTTGTGTTTTTGTGCAAATGCTTTGTTAGCAAATGGTCCATCATTACTTATCGCAACTACTTGGGCACCAAGGTTTGTTATCTCATTCCAAGAGTCTCTAAACTTACACAGTTCATTTTCACAAACCGGAGAGCTTGCAGCAACAAAGAATGATAGTATGATTTTCCCCCCCTTGAATTCATCCAAAGTCCTCATCTTGAGATCTATGTCTGGAAGTTCAAAATTTGGAGCAATATCTCCAATATTCAATGACATGATCGCATTTGGTGATTATCCTATTAAGTACTTTTCAAAAACTATTTTTCTAAAATTTAAATTAAAAAAGTGCATACCTTTTTATACAAAAACTTGGGTTCAAAGCTAAATTGGTCGGGGAATTAGCGGGCAATTATAGTACTGTAGTGTTAATGTTTGGATTTGCAGTAGTAGCAATGGCACCTGCACTTTTAATTTCTAGAATGATCTCTCCTCGAAAAAGAAGCAACCCAGTTAAATTTTTGCCAATGGAATGTGGACAAGTTCCATCAGGCGAAGGACGAACTCATTTTATGATGCAGTATTATGCTTACATTTTGATGTTTGTTGTTTTTGATGTTATGGCAATTTTCTTATATGCATGGGGAAGTGCACTTTTAGAACTACCAAAGTCTGCAACTTTGCCAATTATTGGTTTCTTGGCAATTATGTTTGCTGCCATGGCTTTTGCATTACATCAGTCAGGGAGACGAAACATATGGTAGTTTTTTATATAAATCAAAATTATGAAAATGGAGGATTATATTGCTAAAAGATCTGATAACACCACAGAATGCAAATGTGTTTGTTGGAAAATTAGGTGATATTTTAGAACAAGCAATTGATAAACCATTGGGATATGCAATTAATTGGGGTAGAATATGGTCACTTTGGCCTGTTCATATTGAAACTGCATGTTGTAGTGTAGAGTTTGGAGCAGCGTCTAGTCCAAGATATGATGTTGAAAGATTTGGTATCATTGAGGCATTTGGTTCACTTAGACAATGTGATCTAATTGTAGTTCAGGGAACTATCACAAGAAAAATGGCACCACGTTTACGTTTAGTTTATGATCAAATGCCAGAACCAAAATATGTCATTGCAATGGGAGCATGTGCAATTACTGGTGGATTGTATTTTGATTCATACAATGTTCTTCCAGGTATTGATGGAGTTCTACCAGTAGATGTCTATGTTCCAGGTTGTCCGCCTAGACCTGAAACTCTTATTCAAGGGTGTATGTTATTACAAGAAAAAATCAAGAGAATGAAGGCTAGGAAGTTTGTATAATGAGTTCTGATTCTGATAATGAACCAATTGAAACCACATCTGATGTAACACCTGCATCTACTAAATCAAGTCCTACTCCAGAAAAAGAAATTGAATTACCAAAATTTGAAAAAGATCTTGCAGATAAAATTGTTGAAAAATTTAACACTAGAGTTAAAGTTGCATTTGTAAAACCTGATAGAGTTAGGATTAATGTTGGCAGAGACGATATTAAAGAAGTAGCTGAATTTCTAAGAGATGTTCTAAATTTTGATCATGCTGAATCTGTATCAGGTGTAGATTATCCACAGGATAAGGAAATTGAAGTGGTTTATCATTTAGGTTCCTACACTGATTCTTCATTATCTAGACAAATTCTTGTATTGGCAACTAGAGCACAAAGAGAAGAAAATCCAATTCCTGGAAACGATGCAACAAAGCTTCCTAGTCTTAGAGAAGTATTTTACAGTGTAGAATTCCATGAAAGAGAGATTTTTGAAATGTTTGGAGTTTACTTTCAAGGTCATCCAGATAATCGACGATTACTTTTGCCAGAAGATTGGGCAGATTTACCACCACTAAGAAAAGACTTTGCAATTAAAGGAAGATAGAGATGACTAACGAATTACCTCCGGGACTTGCACTTCAGAAAGTAGATGAGAGAATTATGACTCTTAATGTTGGACCGCAGCATCCAGGTTCTGGTCATATGAGAATTATTGTGCAAATTGATGGTGACTTTATTGTTGCATGTGATCCTGATCCTGGTTATGTTCATCGTGGTGAGGAAAAGATGGCTGAATATCGAAATTACATTACAAATATTCCACACTTAGAAAGACCTGTCATTCATGATTCTTGTAATATTTTGTATCCGTATGTTTTAGGAGTTGAAGAACTTCTTGGTATTGAAGTACCAGAACGAGCAAAATACATTCGAGTTATTGCGTCTGAATTGAATAGATGTGTTTACACAATGTATTGGCTTGCAATCTATGGAATATTCTTAGGTCACTCTACAATGTTTATGTGGCCAGCAGGTGATCGTGAATTGCTAATTGATTTATTAGAAAAAATGACAGGAGCTAGAGTCACTCATGCTCATTTTGTACCAGGTGGTGTGAGAAATGATCTGCCGCCAAACTTCGAAGATGTTTGTTTAAGACAAGTAAACTATTTTGAAAAACGTATCAAAGAATATGCGGCAATTTTCTATGACAATCCAATTTTAATTGCCAGAACTGCTAACACTGGTATTTTATCACGTGAGGATGCAATTAGATTAGGTACAACTGGTTCTGTTCTTCGTGCTAGTGGTGTTGACTATGATCTTAGAAAGAAGGAACCATATGATGTCTATGAAGAATTAGATTTTCAAACTAATGTCCTTAAAGAAGGTGATTCTTATGCAAGATCAAAAATTCCATGGCTTGACATGATGGAAAGCTGTAGAATAATTAGACATGCATTACAAAAAATGCCTAAATCAGGTTCTGTAAGAGTAAAACTAAAACCAAATCCAAAAGGAAAAGGACTTGATTCAGTATACAAACGTGTAGAATCAGGTAGAGGTTCATTGGGTTGCTATATCGTCTCTGATGGAAAACCTGAACCTTATAGAGTAAAACTAAGTGTTGGTTCCTTCAGAAACTTAATTGCATTACCATATCTTCTCAAAGGTGAAAAACTTGGAAACATGCCAGCTGTATACTGGAGTCTTAATTATTGGCCAGTGGAGGCAGATAGATAAATGTCTGTCATTGCACCAAACTTCAAGTTTAGTGAATTTGTAAAGTCTATTTTAGATAATGTGTTTTGGATACTTTTGATCTTTGCACTGATTGGTCTACCTGCTATTCAAATAATTTTGTTCTATATTGAAATGCCTGTGATTGATGGTGAATTACTTACGCCATTTCTTGCATTGACATGGTTGGCAGATCCTTCTAGAACTCTTCCAATTTTGAAAGCTTTCATGACTACTGATTTGTTTAAAATTGCTGCTTTTCCTGGATTTGGATTTGCAGCATTACTTGCAGCTGGAACGATCTTTATAGAAAGAAAAATGTTGGCAAAACTGCAACTTAGAGTAGGTCCTTTTTACTGTGGAAAAATTGAAGGAATATTACAATTAATGGGCGATGGACTAAAACTAATCTCAAAAGAAATTATTATTCCTGCAAAAGCTGATAAGCCAATTTTCTGGGCTGCTCCTGTAATATTTGTCGCAACAGCAGCAGCATTCGTCGCATTAATTCCGGTTGCACCCGGATGGGTAGTTGCAGATGTCGATGTTGGATTGCTAGCTGTCTTTGCCATTATTGGATTCTTTCCAATCATAACTATTCTTTCTGCATGGTCTTCAAACAGTAAATTCCCATTCATTGGTGGAATAAGAGCATTACATCAAATGGTATCTTTTGAAATTCCATTGATTCTTTCATTATTGGGAGTAGTAATTCTTACAGGGACTCTGAATCTTTCTGAAATTGTTGCTAGTCAATCTAATTTTCCATGGATTATATTTTTGCCAATTGGCGCAATTATTTTCTTTATTACGATATTAGCAGAATTAGAAAGAATTCCATTTGATTTACCAGAAGCAGAAAGTGAAATTGTTGCTGGTTGGTTAACTGAATTTTCTGGAATGATTTACGGTCTTGTTCAATTAGGAACCTATTTGAAACTTTATGCGTTTGCAGCATTGTTTGTTGTTTTATTCCTTGGTGGTTGGACCGGACCAATGATTTGGCCTCCTTTCCCTGAAGAAATTATCACTGATGGAATAGTAATGGGTCCAATCACTGTAAAAATTCCTGGGTTGCCAATATTTTCACAAGAGATGTTAAATGGCGTTGTTTGGTTTGTAATAAAGACAGTCGGAGTAATCTTTTTTATTTTATTGCCAAGAGGAGTTTTCCCAAGAATCAGAATTGATATGTTATTGAGTCTTGGTTGGTACAAACTAATTGGACTTGCATTCGTTAACATCTTTATAGCACTCGGTTTGTTGTACGCTGGAGTCTTGGGACCTGGAGGAATATTGTAATGAATACAGCTACTGGAATTATCAAGGCATTAAACTCAGGAATTAAGCATTTAGCCATTAAACGATTTACATTACGATATCCTGAAGAGAAACTAAAATTTGTTGGAGATGGTTATCAATTTGATCCATCTACCGGTGTTGGAATTGCAGGTTATAAAGGCCGCCATATGTTATTTCATGATCATTGTACTGGTTGTCAGCTATGTTCCATTGCATGTGAAGGAGTAGCAGAAGCAATTGCCATGGTAAAAGTTCCAGAAGAACACAAACATAATAAAAAAGCCATCATGCCACAAATTGATTATGGCAAATGTGTATTTTGTGGATTATGTGTAGATGCATGTCCATTTTATGCATTGTATATGACAAATGATTATGAACTTTCTTCATTTAGCAAGGAAGGTTTGATTTACACACCAGCTCAACTTCAGGTAAAACCATTTGTTTCTCAAGATTCTGAAATAAAAATCACTGATCGAGGTGCAACACATGGCTGATGCTGTATTTCTTGCATTATCTGTAATTACAATTGGTTCTGCAATAGCTGCACTAGAATTAAGATCTTTAATTTATGGTTCAATTGCCTTAATGGGAACTCTTGGTGGAATTGCAGGCTTCTTTTTGCTTTTGGATTCACCGTTTGTTGCAATGTTCCAGCTAGCAGTCTATGTAGGTTCTATTGCAGTTTTGATTTTGTTTACAGTTATGTTAGTGAAAAGAGAACTCATCTTTAAGAAAGTTGAAGATAAAAGAAGAAAGTTTGTTGGTATTGCATTGATGCTAGTTTTTATGGTTGCATTAGGCTCAGTTATAATGGATTCTGGCATCAAAACAATAACTACTGATGAACCGGCAGTTGATTTTAGAAATATTGGTGCAGACTTCCTAACATATTATTGGCCAGCTTTGATTTTAATGGCACTAATCTTAGCAGGTTCAGTTACTGGTGCACTAATTTTAGCAAGAAGAGAGGATGTAGAAAATGAGCAACGAACTGATTGATTTTGTTCTAGTATCTGTTGCCCTTTTGGGTATTGGAATTTATGGTTTGTCTGTAAAGAGAAATGCAATTCGAATGTTATTTGCAGTTGAAATAATTATCAACGCAGCAAATCTTAACTTGGTTGCATTTGGAAGATTCTTACCACATAGTGGTGGTCAAACATTAGCATTATTTTCAATTGCAATCGCTGCTGCTGAAGTTGCAGTTGGACTTTCATTAATTATTGTAGCATATCGTATGTATCAGAATATCGACATTGCAGACTTTAGGAGCTTGAAAGGATAATGGAGTATGCACTTTTACAGGCAGTTTTCTTGCCTTTACTGTTATCTCCAATTGCATACATAATTGGAAGAAAAATAGGTCCTACACCTGCAATGTGGTTTACCTTTGGTATTCTGCTTTATGCTACCATATTGATTATTCTAGCTACATTAAGTGGCACTACTGAAGAACATTATCCGTGGACAGAGCAATTCGGTGAATTTGGTTTCCTATTGGATGGTTTAGCATCTCCATTTGCTATTATGATTTACGTACTAAGTACAATTTTGGTACTTTATTCAAAACCCTACATGATTCACAGATTTCATGAACAATACGAGGAAGAACAACATGAAATCACATCAACTAGTGGTAATTCAACAATAATTGAATCCTCTTCTCTTTCAAACTATGTCAATGCCAAATCCGGACTTTACTTTGCTCTATATCTTGTATTTGCAATGGGAATGCTTGGCACTGTACTGTCTACCAACTTAATTGAATTTTATGTATTCTTTGAGATAATGCTGATTCCTGCTTTCTTTTTGGTAGCTCTATGGGGTGCTGGTCCAAGAAGAAAAATCGGTTTAATGTTCTTATTTTGGACTCATGCAGGTGCTGTTGTTTTATTATTAGGATTTTTAATGATTGGTCTTTCAATTGGAAGTTTTGATTTTGCAGATATTCAAGAATCAGAAATTCCACAAGATATTCTGATGTTCTCAGCGATTGCAATTACAATTGGACTTGGAGTCAAACTGGCAGTATTCATGTTCCACATATGGCTTCCGTGGGTTCATGGTTCTGCACCAACTCCAATTAGTGCATTATTATCTCCTGCAATGATCGGCATTGGCGCTTATGGTATTTTTAGATTAATTGTAGAATTTTTACCAAACACATTTGCCGACCTTTCAATTTGGTTCCACATTTGGGGTCTTGTCACAATGATTTACGGTGGTGCAATGGCACTAATGCAAGACGATATCAAACGATTACTTGCATATTCTAGTATCAGTCAAATGGGTTACATTCTATTTGGAATTGGCTCCATGTCTGTACTTGGTTTGTCTGGAGCTGAAATGATGTATGTTACACATGCACTTGGTAAAGGCATCCTTTTCATGATGGCTGGAATTATAATTGTTAAAGTTGGTACAAGAAATATTTCTCAACTAGGTGGTCTTGCTGGAAAGATGCCAATAACCGCTGTCTGTGCAGTAATTGGTGCATTGACAATTATGGGTGTACCACCAACTAGCGGCTTTATGGGTGAATGGACTCTATTTTATGGAGCATTAGAAACTGCTATTGAAGAAGGTTCAACAGTCCGAGCAGTTACATTTGCTTTGGGACTTGTTGCAACTGCACTAACAATGTCTTACATTCTTTGGATGCTAAAACGTGTATTCTTTGGAAAACTTCCAGAACATCTTGAGAAAGTGAAAGAAGGAAGTTGGTATATGACTGCACCAATGATGGTACTTGCAGGATTTACAATAGTCCTAGGAATTTATCCTGATATTTTCTTTAATCAAATAATTCCATACATGAATGGAGTACTGGGGGTTTAGTTATGGCAACTGAAATGTTAGGTCTACCATTTGAAATAGGTGCAGCAAGCGCTTGGTTAGTTTGGATACTGCCTTTTATTGCTGCACTGATAATGCCGGGAATTGGAAAAATATCCAAACACGCAACTGGATATGCAGCAGTTGGATTTGCTTTGATGAGTGCAATTTCTGCAGCATCTTTACTTCCAATGGCATTAGAAGCACATGAAATTCATGATCAAATATCTTGGATTGATTCTATTGGTTTGAAAGCAGGTGTGCTAGCTGATCCACTTTCAATAATTATGGCAAATGTAGTCGGATGGATTTCATTTCTCATTATGATTTACAGTACCGGATACATGAAAGGCGACAAATCAATAACAAGATTTTGGTTCTGGATGATGTTCTTTATTGGTTCAATGCAATTAATTGTATTATCTGATAATTTGTTACAAGTATTCTTTGGTTGGGAAGGTGTAGGACTTGCATCCTATGCCTTGATCAGCTTTTGGTATCGTGATAAAAAGAAAGATCATGTTGGTACTGAAGGACGAACTGTTCTTGGTCTTTTAGATTATTATTCACCAACTCATGCTGGTATGAAAGCTTTCATCATGACAAAAGTTGGTGATGTTATGATGATTGCAGGCATGCTTTTGATATTTTTATTTGCCGGAACATTTGGATTTAGAGAATTAATGCATGATACATCTTGGGCAACAACAATGTCGGCACAAGGTCTCTTGGTGCCTGCATTCATTTTATTATTTGGAGGAGCTATTGGCAAATCCGCACAATTCCCACTAAACGAATGGCTCTTAGAGGCAATGACTGGTCCAACAGCAGTTTCTGCTTTGATTCACGCTGCAACAATGGTAAAAGCAGGTGTTTTCCTAGTTATGAGACTGGCACCGTTGGTTTTTGCTTTAAGCGCTGCAGGAATTCTGGCCGATCAATTCTTTGAAGTAATTCTCCTTGTTGGTGCTACCACCGCTCTTCTCTTAGGACTTCAGGGTATGGTTAATTCTGAAATTAAAAAAGTACTTGCATACTCTACTGGTTCTCAGATTGGTTATATGATGATGGTACTCGGCATTGCTGGATTGTCACAACAATTTGTTAACGGATATACTGCAGGTTTCTTTCATCTGATTTCACATGCGATGTTTAAGGCATCATTGTTCATGGCTGCAGGTTCATTACTACATGTTGTTGGTTCAAGATTCATGACTGATATGGGGGGATTACGCAAAAATATGAAAAAGACTTATGCGTTTATGTGGGCTGCCGGTCTTGGATTAATGGGCGCACCATTTATCACAACTGGTTTCTGGAGTAAGGATTCTATCTTTGGCGCAGTTTATACATCAGGACATGAATGGGCCATACCAATATTTGCAATTGCTGTATTGACTGCAGTAATAACTGCATTTTACACAACTAGAATGCTTGGTCTTGTATTCTATGGTTCCAAGAGTAAACATATTCAAAAGATGGAAGAAGAAGGACATCATATTCATGAAGCATCATTATCTATGTGGGTGCCATATGGAATTCTTGCAGTACTTACAATTGCTATTGGTTTAGTTGGCTTGTCGTTTGAAGGTGGATTACATGAATTATTTACAGATTATCTTGAAGAATCATTTGGAATCCATTCTGTACATAATGAAATTGAAAATTCAATATTGCCTGAATTCTTAGATGGAATTAATCCTGTTGCACTTGCAGCATCATTATCTGCTTTTGCAATTGGAACTGGATTAGGATATGTGTTCTATATTGGCAGATGGATTGATCCTGTTAAATTTGTAAATTCAAATATTTTCTTTTATGCTATTCATAAAGTTATTCTAAATCGATTTTATCTTAATGCAATTGTCTATTGGTGCTTTGTTGTAGCTCCATTATGGCTTTCAAGAGGAGTATTCAGATACTTTGAAAAGACTGTTATTGATTATGGAATGAATAATGGATTCCAAAAAGCAGTTGGTTGGAGTGCCAAAGTAGTTCAAGGCACTCAAACCGGTGTGACTCAATCTTATCTATTCGTATTTGGAGCAGGATTGCTATTTGTAGTCCTGATATTGTTGATATAGGAGATAATGTGAAATGTTAGAAATCAGTTCAACCCCATTGGTAATAATTGCAATTCTTGGTACAGTGGGAGTTTTGTTACCTATCATCAGTATTGCCAGAAAAGAAAAAGGTTCAAACTCATTTTATGCAGTTATTGCATTTGCTGCACTGATTGTCTCAATTGGATATGTAGCATATCAATTCCTTGCTGATAATATTCTTCCATCTGCTCTGTTTTCTGAAGACGTACTTGTTGATGATGCATTTGGTGGATTCTTTGCAATCGCGATGCTAATTGTTGCAATCTTTACTACAGTTGGCTCCTTTAATTACATGCGAAAAAAGAACTATCCCGCTGTTTACTATTCCTTAATACTTCTTTCAACAATCGGTATGGTGTTAGTAGCATATTCTACTGACCTGGTGATGTTATTTGTTGCATGGGAGCTCATGAGCATTCCGACATACGTTCTTGTTGGATTTATGAAAAAGAATCCAAGCTCAAATGAAGCTGCACTAAAGTATTTCTTGTTTGGAGCATTATCATCTGCAATTATTGTTTATGGAATTTCATTATCTTATGGATTAACTGGTTCAACAAATATTGGTGAAGTTATTCAGGGTTACTCTACTCTTGATCCTTCCTTATTGCCATTAGCACTGCTGTCTGTTGGAATGTTTATTGCTGGATTTGGGTTTAAGATGGGACTAGTACCTTTCCATCAATGGTTACCTGACACTTATGAAGGTGCACCTCCAACTATTACCACTTTACTTGCAGCTGGAACAAAGAAAGCAGGATTTGCAGCAACAATTAGAATAGTTGTTTTGGGAATGGTTGTACTTAATCTTGATTGGACTTTAGCTCTTGGTATAATTGCAGTGATGACTATGACCATTGGTAACATTGCTGCAATCATGCAAAAGAATCTTGCAAGGATGTTGGCATATTCTAGTATTGCTCATGCTGGCTACATTTTGATTGGACTTGCAGTAGCTCCATACAGCTCTCTTGGTTTGCAAGGTTCTCTATACCAAATATTGAATCACGCAGTAATGAAAGGTGCTGCCTTCATAGCAGTTGCAGGAATAGTAACTACACTTGCAGTAACTAACATCGATAAACTCAAAGGACTTGGTAGACGAATGCCTATTACATCACTTGGATTGGTAATCTCATTATTTGCTTTAGCTGGTGTACCTCCACTTGCTGGATTTTGGAGTAAAATAATGTTATTTGGTGGTGCATTGGATGCTAGTTCAACTATATGGTGGGCACCATGGCTTGCAATAGCTGGAGTTCTAAACAGTGCTTTATCATTAGCTTACTATGGTTGGATCACAAGAAAAATGTACTTTGAAGGAGAAACTGAAAAAAGAATATCTGAACCAAAGTCTGTAATTGCAATCATGATATTTTCAATAGTTTTCTTGGTAGGATTTGGTGTATATCCAGATCCAATTATTAAATTTGTAGAATTTGCTGCTCCAACACTTAGCTTAGGTATTATGCCTTAAACGTTGTAAATTTTATAAGATTATCTAAATTCATTTTTGCATCATTATCTGAGATTTTTCTTAAACTTGCTCTAGCCTTGTCAGAATATTTTTTTAAAAGTTCTTCCATTTTATTGAAAACATCTCTTGGATCAGAACTTTTCTTGATCAATAAATTAAATAATTTATCTTCATTCTTCCAGTCAAACAAATCATCTCTTATTTGATATGCAATTCCTATATTTTTTCCATATTCTGTTAGTGCCTCTATTTCTTCTTCATTGCCATTTGCAATAATTGCACCTATTCTTGCAGCCACTTCAAATGCAGTAGCAGTTTTGTATTCAATTACTTTGAGATAATCATCAAAAGTAACATCTTCACTGGTTTCTAATCTACTTTCTATCATTTCTCCTTCACTCATCAACATTGCTGTTGTTGCCAAATCCTTTGTTATTCTTGCATTGTCTAATCTAGAAGAAATCGCAAGAATTAATCCCAAAACAAAATCTCCTGTTAGTACACTTGTGTTGTATCCATATTTTATATGAAATGGTTCTTTTTGTCTTCGCATTGTTTCGTTATCTATAATGTCGTCATGTATGATAGATTCCATATGTAAAAATTCCACAGCACATGATGCTGCTAATGTATTATCGTCAATTTTTCCTACGCTATCTGCAGCCAAAACTAAGATAATTGGTCTAATTCGTTTCCCACCCTCTAAGGAATATTTTAGTGGTTCAATGAACTCTGATTCTGAATATAATGATAATTCTCTATCTAATGCCTGATTAATTTGATCGATATACTTACCATATGTTTCAAGTAAAGGATTAATCTCGATATTTTTCCTGTCCAAGATATAGGCCTATTCAAAAAACTTTCTCATTAGTAATTAAATCTTGGTGCTCCAGCCGGGATTTTCATCGTTAGATTTTGAACCCGGGATCACTGCCTTGAAAGGGCAGTATGCTTGACCGGTCTACACCACTGGAACCCAACAAAATTGGGTAATTTGTCCATAAAATCTTTTGTAAACTACACAAAGATTTTTTATTGGCAAATTGAGAGATGTGATATGAATCTAATAAAACGAATTGATGAAATGATTGAAGAAAGAAGTTTACTAAAACACCCATTCTATCAAATGTGGTCTGATGGAAAACTAACTCTTGATTCTTTATCTGGTTATTCTAAAGAATACTTTCAACTCGTTAAGGCAGTTCCATCATTTATGACTCCTATTATAGAAAAGGCTCCTAATTCTGTTATTAGTGAATTAATTGATAATCAACAAGAGGAATTAATTCACATAAAATCATGGATTAAATTTGCAGGAGAGCTTGGAGTTTCTGAATCTGAATTAACTCACTATGAAGGATTAGAAAAGACTATGAAATCTGTTT
The DNA here is from genome assembly GCA_025930495.1 of Nitrososphaeraceae archaeon. Lineage (GTDB taxonomy): Archaea > Thermoproteota > Nitrososphaeria > Nitrososphaerales > Nitrosopumilaceae > Nitrosarchaeum. Next base: position 22,705 of record JAICOU010000003.1, on the reverse strand, counting down.
TAGGATTATCTGAATTAATGAATACCTATGAAGGTGGAGCATGTGCAATGTATGCTTTTGAAAAAGAAATTCCTAAAATTAGCCAAACCAAACTTGATGGCTTGGCAGAATTCTATGGAATATCTAATGAAAATGCTACAGAATACTTTAAACTTCATACAGAAGCTGATATTCGTCATGCTGCATCTTGGAAAAACATTCTTGAAAAAACATCAACTGATTCAGATAACTTGATCCAAATTGCAGACAAATCCATCTCTGCACAAAATATGTTGCTTGATAGTTGTTATGAAGCATATTGTTGAACTCATAACATTTTATACTGAAGGTAAAATCCATCTGCTTAGGGCCCATAACTCAGCTTGGTAGAGTACCCGGCTCATAACCGGGGAGTCAAGGGATCGAAGCCCTTTGGGCCCATATTATTTCCGTTAGTTTTAAAATGAGCACAGACAAAATTTACTGGCTGCGATGAAGAATCAGAGTTATATCTGAACGATGATTGAAAGGCATTTGTCTGAGCTGCCAAAAATTACTTGTTAATCTGATTTCTTACTTTTTCTAAAGTATCACTATCAACAAGTTTTTGTTCGTGTAATGCTTGTGTGATTTGTATTATATTGGTGATAGAATGCAATTTAACTCCTAATTCTTTTAGTGCCTTGTCTGCACCCTCCATTCTATTGACAATTACATATGCATCTTCTATTGTTATGCTTGCTTCTTTTAGTGATTTTATTGCATTTACCACCGAACCTCCAGTTGTTGCAACATCATCTATCATTACAACCTTCATTCCTTCATGAATTTGCCCTTCAACTGATTTTGAAGTTCCATAATCTTTTGGTTTACTTCTTACATAGATTAATGGCTTGACTGTTTCAATTGCCAATGCTGATGCAATAACCAAACCCCCAGTAGGAACTGATACTAAAGAATCAAAACTATTCAATCCTACGCTTTCTGCAATATTGTTTTGCAGATATTTTATCATAGTTCTAAATTGATGAGGATAACTAGGAACTAGTCTCAAATCAACATAGTATGAACTTTTTTTACCACTAGCCAGTGTAAAATCTCCAAATTTTATTATCCCCTTTTGATGCAAAAAGGTTGCAAACTCTTTTACAAATTCCATATCTAAATTAACTACACTGGATTTATTTTGGTTTGTATTGTGTATTAATCATGCCTGAAATCTGGTTAAATTATGGTATTACTGATGTTGTTTTAGATATTCGGGCAGAGAATCTAGAACAAAAAATTGATTCTGATGGTAAGATCTTGGAAGATACGGCGATCAATGAAAAACTGAGTACTATTGATTTAACAAAACCTATGGAACTTGTAGTTTTACATAACTCCAAATCAATTCAAAAAATTATCTCATCATTATTTACCATATGTGAACAAAAATCATTGCCATTTCCTAAAATTTTGGCTGAGAAAAAAATAATGAATCTAGTGAAATCTGGTCTACCTGAAGGAAGCTCAATTAATGAATTTGACAACGCTGATCTTTCCAATTCTAATCTTGTTTTCATCGGAGAAATAGAATTTGATGGGTTATTTGGATATGAAACCATTTCCACCAGATTAATCAAAAAGTTTGGTCAGGAATCAATGCTTTCTGCATATGCAAAAAGAAAGAGTAATCTTCCCACACCTGGACAACTGACAGAAAGTTTTGATGAAGCAAAAAAATTTGTCAATAATTTTGAAATTAAGGCAATTGAAATTATAGCAAATTCTCAAGGCATTGTTGATTTTACAATAGATCATCCCTCCGAAACCGTTTCATCTACAAAAACTCTAGAATCCTTTGCAATCAAAGATATAGGTCACCACAAATCAATGATAATCAGTACTGGAAAAGATTCAAGTAATGATAATCTTGGAAAATCTCTTTCATCTCTTTGGAATTGTGCTAATGCAATACAAAATGGAGGCTTATCTATATTGGTAGCAGAATGTAAATCTGGTTTGGGTTCTGATGCACTTCAGCAATACATTGAGGGTAGATTGAGTATTGATCAACTTCGAAATCCAACTAAATATATCTCTGGAATGGAAGATCTATTATTTTTATCCGAAATACAAAAGAATTTTCAAATTGGATTGGTTTCAATTCTTCCAGAATACTATGTAAAAAAATTAAACATGATTTCCTTGTCTGGAATCAAACCCTCTTTGGATTATATTCTGAAAACTCAAGGTGCTAGACAAAAAGTTGCAGTTGTAATGGATGGTGCTAGAGTTTTACTAAGGTAAGAAATTAGGTAAAAAATTTGACGGTATTGGTGCACATAAAACAGCTAATCCTATAACACCTAAGTATGCAAGTTTTCTATTTTTTGATAATGGGGAAACATCATCAAGTGGAGTTGCGCCAGGATTTTTTGAACTTAAAACAAGAATCAACATTGCCATTAACCAATAATTTAACAAAACAAGAATTGCCATACTTCCAATTGTTGCATACTTGTGACGTTTAGCACCAAGTAGTGTTCTTGCCATGTGTCCCCCATCTAACTGCCAAGCTGGTAATAAATTTAAGAACGTGATTAAAAATCCAATCCACGCTGCAAATAAAACTGGCGTCATTATTACTTCATGACCTGTTCCACCTTTTCCAAACAATGCTAAACTTGCAGTCATTAGTAATGGCTCTCCTTGATTCCATTCCATTAATTTTGAATCTGCAAAAAGTCCTTGTGCAACATCTTCTTGTAGTATCGGTGCAGTGTATGCTCCATATGTTGAAACTATGATTGTGATTATCAATCCTGCAATTGGTCCTGCTATTGCTACATCAAATAAAATTTCTCGATTAATTGTTAATCCACGTGATTGAATAAATGCACCAAAAGTTGGAATTCCAATAACTGGTAATCCTGGTATGAAAAATGGCCATGTTGTCTTTAGCTTATGAATCTTAGCTGCAACTATATGACCCAATTCATGAATTCCTAAAATTCCTAAAAGTGAAAGTGTGTAGATTCCTGCCATTTCTAGTGGTTCACCAATATCTATGATGGAATTTGTTCCTGCAGTACGATAATAGCCATCAATCATTACAAAGATAATGACAATTACAAACAAAATCCGAGGAGTCCAAGATGCACTTAACCACTTCTTTTGTTTTTTTGGAGTGAATTTTTGAATTATAATATATTTACCGTCTTCCATTTGTTCAAGCTTACAAACATAGTTCATATTTTCTAATTTTCTTGCCAAATCCTCAAATTTTGATTTAAAATCACGATCATTAATCCTAAACTCCAAAGAATACATTTCTCTATTGAACTGGCTTACTTCAAATAATGAATTGACTAAGGAAATCACGTCTTCCTGAGTAGGGTCGCTCATTCTGTTTACGGCTATTTCTTTCCATTAAATGGTTTTGTGGTTTAAAATTAAATATTGACAATAAAACATACTAGTTATGCAAGTAATTCTCAGACAATTGGGTGACTGTAACATACGTCGTGCAGAACCAAGCGATCTGATCCCAGTCATGGAAATCAATTTGAAAACGCTTCCTGAACACTATTCTGATTATTTCTATGAAAGTCTGCTTGCAGAAATTCCGGAAGCTTTCATTGTTGCAGAAATTGGAGGAAAACACGTTGGCTACATAATGTGCAAAACTGAATATGGTTTTTCTAATTTCAAAAAATTAGGATTTGTAAAAAAAGGCCACGTGGTATCTATTGCAGTTCTTGATGAATATAGAAAAAAAGGAATTGGCAAAGCACTAGTTGAAGAATCTGTAAATGGTGTTAAACTAAAAAAATGTGACGAGTTCTATCTTGAGGTACGATGTAGTAATAATGATGCTGTACGATTGTATGAAAAACTAGGTTTTGTTATTAGACAAAAACTCAGTGCGTATTATCGTGATGGTGAAGATGCATATCTTATGGCAATTGAATTGAACTAGTTCAAACCAATAAATAACTCACACCAAACTTTAGCTCAATGGATAAACGTAAAGGAATGGGGATTATCATTTTTGTACTATGTATTACAGCATTCTTTCTTTATGCCTATTTGCTAATGCTATCTGAATGGAGTCCTATTGTATTACAATTATCTATTTTAATGATAGCAGGTGGAATCCTTGGTGTAGTAGCTTGGATTGGATATGTAATGGCAACTACAAAACCCTCATCTGCATCAATTTCATCCGACGATTAATTTATTTTGAAATCTTTACATCTACAACTGTTTGATAATATCTAGGACCTACAGCTCTGACTATTTTTGATCCTAAAATTTCTGATTTAACTGGAGTTACTTGCAAATAGTGTTCTTCAGAAAGTTTTCCTGCATTTGATTTTTTATCTGCATGAATGTGAGAATAATAGTGAATTATTCCGCCACTTTTTGTTGCACTGATTGCAGATTTCAAGAATTCATCTGATCTTTCAGGAAGAAGCATCAAAGTTCTATCTGATTTATTCTCTAATTGTTCTTGAATTATTTGTGATGCATCTCCATTTATTGAGATGACGTTTCCTGTAAGCTTGTTTGATATTATATTTTTTTCACAAAGTTTTGTTGCAATTGGATTAATATCTATACTATATACAGTACATCTCCTCTTTTTTGCAATCATAATTGAAAACATGCCTACACCTGCAAACATATTGACTATAGTTTCGCCATCTTGAACTAAATTGGCAATTCTCTCTCTTTCCGTAGATAATCTAGGTGAAAAAAATGCATTTTCAACATCCACTGTAAATTTACAGCCAAATTCTTTGTATTCTGTTTCTGTCTTATCTTCTCCTGCCAAGATCTCTAAATTTCTGGTACGAAAATCTCCCTCAACTGCAGAAGCTTGATAAAAAACACTCTTTGCAATTTTTACTTCGTTTAGAAGAGTTTCACCAATTAGTTTCTTCTTTGCTAGCAACGAATCAGGAATTCTAACTATAATTATATCTCCAATCTGATCAAAAGATGAGATTAGTTCTTGGCTTTCTTGTGAAGTAAGTATATTTTCCAATGATCTCTTTAACATTCGAGTCAATTTTTGTAATAGAAATTACCTGAATTTTTTTGTTCTTTATCTAATCTACTTTCTAATTTGTTTACACGTGGTCTCAAACTTCTCTCGTCTCTTCTAAATGACATGTCAAGTGATTTGAGGAATCTATTCATTGCATCTGCTTTTGGCATAGGGGATGTTGCATGTCCAGATAACCCTGGCACGCCTTCAAAAATTATCATAGAGTCCGATATGAGATCCATTAATTGTATGTCGTGATCTATCACAATAGCTGTTTTTCCAAATGATCGAACAAATTTTTGTAAGAATTTTGCAATAGTTATTCTGTCTTCTACGTCTAAAAATGCAGATGGCTCATCTAATGCATAAAGATCTACTTTTTGTAAAAGACATGCAGCAACTGAAACTTTTTGTAATTCTCCTCCTGATAGATTCTTTACTGATTTATTGTATAGTTTTTTAATTTTCAATGGATCTAGTATCTGTTCTTCTTCCTGACTGCCTTCAATTGCGCCACCATTTGCTTTATCTAATAATGCAATAACTTCAGCATCAATATCATTTTGAAGATATTGTGGTTTATATGAAATTTTTATTTTTTTATCAATATCTCCTGAATTTGGTTTTTCTACACCTGCAATCATCTTCATCAGTGTTGTTTTTCCAAGCGCATTTGCACCCATTATCCCCAACACTTCACCTTTTCTTACTCTGCCTGGTTCAACAGTAACTGAGAATGTTGCGTATTTTTTCTCTAGTTTTGGATATGACATAATTTCACTTCCTTCTTGAAATTCATCAGTAGATGAAGAAGATACGTCAAAAGAAAACTTCTTGTCTCTAAATCTAACATTTTCAGTCGGCAGATAACCATCAAGAAACACATTGATTCCAATTTTGGTTGATAACACACTAGAAACTATTCCATATGCTGCAGGTTCGCCATAAAGTACTTCTATATAATCACTAAGAAAATCAAGTAATGTTAAATCATGTTCAACAACCATTACGCTTTTTCCAATTTTAGCTAAACTTTGAATTACTCTTGCTACGCTTTTTCTTTGAAAAACATCATTGTATGATGATGGTTCATCAAAAAAGTAAAACTCTGTATCTTTTGATGCAACAGCTGCTATAGCTAATCTTTGAAGCTCTCCTCCACTAAGTTCTTTGAGATTTTGTTCCATTGAATTTTCTAATTCCAATTCTTTGATTAATTCTCTTGATACTCCTCGCTCATCGTATTTTTCCATTAATTCTTTTCCAGTACCATCAAATGCTTGTGCAACATGATGCACTTGTTGTGGTTTAATTGATGCACGAAGTTGTTTATTTTTAATTTTTTCAAAATGAGATTTTAATTCTGTTCCACCATAATACTTTAAAATTTCATCCCATTCTGGAGGGTTTTCATATCTTCCTAAATTTGGTTTCAAGTTTCCAGCAAGAATGTTTACTACGGTACTTTTTCCCATACCATTTCTGCCTAGTAATCCCACAACTTCCCCTTTTCTAGGTGTAGGTAATTTGTATAATCGAAATGAGTTTGGACCATACTGATGAATTTTATCTAATGCTAATTCAGATGGTAAATTAACAATAGTAATTGCTTCAAAGGGACAAACTTTGACACATATACCACACCCATTACAAATATCTTCATCTATCTGGGCTTTTTTTGTTTCTTCATTAAGTATGATGCAATCGGCCCCTGATTTGTTAACTGGGCAATACTTTATGCACTCTAAACCACATTTTTTTGGCTGGCAAAGGTCTTTGTCCAGTACTGCAACTCTGTGAGTCATGTCGTAATTCGGTTATTCCTTGCTTTATACCTCTTTTGAACTATCTAAAATAGGGCGTTACCTTAATAGATAAGAATCTGTCAACATTGTTCAAGCCGGCCATAGCGTTAGGGTGCGACCCAATCCCATTCCGAACTTGGAAGTCAAACCTAATGTCGCTGTTGTGCTACTAAGGTGCGAGAGCTCTTGGGAAGCAACAGTGCTGGCATTTTCTATTATTCTTTCAATCAATCTTTTAATATGGAATTTATGATTTATCCTATGATTTCAATGCCTAATTGTGTTGTCTGTGGACAATCATTTTCAGATGATATACGATTTCTAAATCACATGATGGATAAACATGGTTTTAGAAATCCAAATACCGATAAACCAGATAGAAACAGTAGGGGTTACTAATTTTCGATAATCGTATTGTTTTAATTTGTATTTTTAAATTTATATATTTTGTAAATAATCCAAAATTAATCTTACTCCAAAACCTGTAGCGCCTTTTGGATTGTATGGTTTTTCTTTTGTTGCTACTTGTGTCCACGCAACACCCGCAATATCAATATGAATCCAAGGTGTATTCCCAATTGCATTTTTTAAGAATGCTGCTGCAGTAATAGTTCCTGCGGCTCTACCAATTCCAACATTTTTCATATCTGCAACATCTGATTTTATCATATCCATATAGTCATCATTTAGTGGAAGCTGCCAAATCTCTTCTGTTGTTCTTTTTGATGATTCTATGATCTTTTGTGTTAGTTTGTCATTATTTGAAACCATACCTGCTATGTTCGTACCTAGTGCAATTATGCACGCTCCAGTCAATGTTGCAAAGTCAATAATTGCTTTTGGTGAATATTGTTTTTCTCCATAAGATAATGCATCTGCTAAAATTAATCTGCCTTCTGCATCCGTATTTGAAATCTCTGCAGTTTTTCCGTTGTATAATTTTATTATGTCTCCCGGTCTATATGATTCTCCACTGGGCATATTTTCCACCGATGGAATAATTCCTACTAAATTGATTGGCAATTTTAATTCTGACACTGCTTTCATTATTCCAATGACCGTACATCCACCACACTTATCAAATTTCATTTCATCCATTTTATCACCAGGTTTTAACGAAATACCACCTGTGTCAAACGTTACTGCTTTACCAACTAATACAATTGGTTTTTCATTTCTAGAGCCATGATTATGCTCTAAAATTATCAGTTTAGGTTCATTTTTACTTCCTTGTCCTACTGCAGTAATTCCACCGAATCCTTTCTTTTTGAGACCGTTTTTTGAAATGATGTTGCATTTCATATTGTTCTTTTTTGATATGATCCTTGCAAAATTTGCCAATGTTGTAGGTGTGCATTCGTTTGGCGGCAAATTAGCAATGTTCTTTGTGTATATAGCTCCATCAGAAACAATATCTGCAGTTTTCACTACTTTTGAAATCTTTTCTGATTTAGAAACTAAAATTGTAAGATCTGGAATGTTGTTTTCTTTTTTTGATTTATATTTTTCAAATTTGTAAAGAGACATTTTACATCCTTCTACTATCTGGGCTACTGATGCAATAGGCTCAATTAGAGAACTTGGGGGTACTATTATGGAAAATTCTTTCAGTTTTAACTCTCTTGCCTTTTGAGCAATTTTTCCTGAAACAAATCTTATAGTGTCATTAGTGATATTCTCTTTTTTACCTAACCCAGCTAAAAGTATTCTTTGTGCTGTTTTACCTGTAGTTGGAATAATCCCTATTTTGCCAAATATCCCACCCATATCATTTATTGACTGTTTTATTACTGGGATCATTTTAGAATCTACTTTTTCTAATCCTAATACTTTATCTGAATCTTCTAAGACAAATCCGCAAAGCATTGTTGTTTTCTTTGGATTATTTGGATTTTCTATTCTTATCTTCATTATGAAAATCTGAATTTGATGTGCTATTTAGATTATGGTAGCTCTATTTTTTTACTATTTGAAAACAAACTTGCAGATCTTATAAAAACAGCTTTTACAGTTTTACATTCTTGTTCGCAATTCTCATCCGTTTTAATTTTGTTTGAGTTTCTTTCATTTTTTGTAATTATTGCTCTTAGCAATGGTAAAAGTGCCGCTCTTCCACCATATGCTGTTTTTTTATCTATTAACCAAAACATTTCTAATGCTGATTCTCCCAACATCGTTTGCCTTAGTTTTAAGCCAAGATCTGAATAATGTCCGATCATTGTTAAATTACCTCTTGTAAGAAATTCAATCATTTTTGCAAATTTCACACACAAATAACATTGATTATCATAAACTATTATTGGTACTTTTTCTTTAATATCCACAATATCACTTAGTAACCATCAGATTAAAATTTTGCAGAAGTAGATTTTTATTAAATTTATGAAGCCATGTAATCGAGAAATGGGACTTAATTATTATCAAATCAAGAAAAATGTTCTACGAGCCCGTAAATTAGTAATTAAGGCAACAAATAGCGCCGGTTCTGGTCATCCTGGAGGTTCTTTTTCGATGGCTGAAATTCTAGGATGTTTATTTTACAAGCATCTGCAATATGATCCTAAAAATCCTACATGGGATGATCGAGATCGACTAATCTTATCTAAAGGACATGCAGCACCTGGCTTGTTTTCAAATATGGCTGTTGCAGGTTATTTTCCAGAATCTGAACTTGAAACTTTAAGAAAATTTGGTAGTAAATTACAAGGACATCCTGATCTAAAATGTCCTGGGGTTGAATTTTGTGGTGGTTCCTTGGGAACTGGATTATCTTATTCTGTAGGTGTTGCACTTGCTGCAAAAATTGATGGTAAGAATCACCATATCTATACCATAATGGGTGACGGTGAGACTGATGAAGGACAAGTATGGGAAGCTGCAATGACTGCTGCTAAATACAAAGTAGACAATATTACAGCATTTTTAGATAGAAATTTTATACAACAGGATTCTTACACTGAAAAAATTATGCCATTAGATGAAAAATTAGAAGGCGATGACATTTCTGAAATGTGGAAAGATGCATCAAGATGGAAAACCGGTGATAAATGGAGATCATTTGGTTGGAATGTAATTGAAATAGATGGACATAGAATTGAACAAATTAATTCTGCGATTACTAAAGCAAATTCTACAAAAGGTATTCCCTCAATAATTATTGCCAGAACAATTAAAGGTAAAGGAGTTGAACACATGGAAGATAATCCACAATGGCATGGAAAAGCTCCAGACTCCGATGTATCCCCAATAATTAATTTAGAACTTGATTCTCAGTTTATGATTGCACCTTCAATCATTGCAGGTGATATGACAAATCTGGAAAATGAAGTAAAACGTTGTGTATCTGGAAGAGCTGATTACATTCATCTTGATGTAATGGATGGCCAATTTGTTCCAACCAAAACTTTTGATCATAGAAAAATCCAAGAATTACGATCTTTAACTGTAATTCCATTTGATTCTCATTTGATGATTAACGAACCTGTAAAACATGTTAGAGACTATGTTGAAGCAGGGAGTGATATAATTACAGTTCATGTTGAAGTTTGCGACGAATCAAGCTTTGGTGAAATTCATGATTTGTTAAAACAGAGCCAAGTTGGTGTAGGTCTTGCAATCAATCCAGACACTGACCTTCCTGAATGGTCTTACAAATTCATACCTACACTTGATCAACTCATTGTAATGTCTGTTGTACCTGGAAAATCAGGCCAAAAATACATTGAAGAAACCCATGGAAAAATGATTAGATTGAATACTGTTCTAAATGAGCATAATTTTTCAGGCTGTATTGAGGCTGATGGTGGTGTAACTCTTGATAATATTGATTCCTGTTTTGTAGATGGCGCTAGATCTTTTGTAGGTGGTAGCGCAATTATTGGAAAACAAGATGTACGTAGTGCTATAAGAGATTTTAGGAATCAGGTTCTCAAAACAAAACGAAAAATCTTGCTTGATAAAGCAAATGAATTGGGAGGTTCTACTCTTGTAAAGAAATGGATTGGATTACATGTTGTTGGTGAAAAACAAGAACAGATTAAGAAAATAGCAGAAGAGGCAGGTTATCTTTGAATCCCCCAATCATGACTGATATGCGTTCAGAGTATTCAAAAACGCTAATTGAACTTGGACGAGAAAATCCAAACATAGTAGTTTTGGGTGCAGATACAACTGATTCTCTTAAAACTTCTGGATTTGGTAAAATATTTCCAAATAGATTCTTTAATGTGGGAATCGCAGAGGCAAATTTAGTTTCTCTATCTGCTGGTCTTGCAGCTTCTGGAAAAATATCGTTTGCTAGTACTTATGCAATATTTCTACCTGGACGCGCAGTGGATCAAATAAGAAATGGAATTGCTTATCCTTCTCCTGGAAACAAAAAAGGTCTCAATGTAAAATTAGTTGTATCTCACGGTGGTTTGTCTGTTGGACCTGATGGTGGTTCTCATCAACAAATTGAAGATATTGCGATTATGCGAGTAATTCCAAATTTTCGTGTGTTCATACCTGCTGATACTTTTGCAGTTTCAAAATTAACCCGATTGATGGCAAATGAATATGGTCCATTTTACATGAGAATGGCAAGATCAAATACTCCTGTAGTTCATTCTGAATCACAAGATTTCCAAATTGGCAAAGGAATTACAATTCGTGATGGTTCAGATTGTACTATAGCTGCATGTGGCATAACAGTGAGAATGGCACTTGAAGCAGCTGAATCATTACAACAAGAAGGAATCTCTTGCCGAGTATTGGATATGTTTTCTGTTAAGCCAATTGATGCTGAACTCTTGGAAAAAGCAGCACGAGAAACTGGGGGTATAGTTACTTGTGAAGAACACAATATCTTAGGAGGTATGGGTTCTGCAGTTGCAGAATCTGTTTCTGAAAGATACCCTGTTCCAATAAAACGAATAGGTGCTCAAGATATGTTTGGTGAGTCTGCTAGAGACAATGAAATTTCACTGCTTTTAGAAAAACACGGAATAACATCTTTTAATATGGCAAAACAAGTAAAAGAAATAAGGAGTAGAAAATTATGAAAATTTTTCTTGACACTGCAAATCTAGAATCAATCAAAAAATTTAATGATATGGGTTTGTTGGATGGTATTACCACCAATCCTTCTCTCATGTCAAAAGAAGGTGGTAATCCCAAAGACATCATGGCAGAAATCACAAAAATTATCAAAGGTGATGTTAGCTTGGAAGTTGTAAGTACTGAATATTCTGGAATGATTGAAGAGGGTAAACGTCTACGTCAATATGGTGAAAATGTTGTTGTAAAAGTTCCTATGACTCCTGATGGATTGAAAGCATGTAAACATCTCACATCTGAAGGAATCCCTGTAAATGTCACATTGATTTTTTCTCCAAATCAAGCATTACTTGCAGCCAAATCAGGTGCAAAATATGTCAGTCCATTTATTGGCAGATTAGATGATATTGGTAAAGATGGAATGAATTTGATTAGAGACATTAAGAAAATATTTGATAATTATAAGGATAATGATGATAATTTTAAAACACAGATTCTTGTTGCAAGTATTCGTCATCCAATACATGTTATTGATGCCGCAAAAATTGGGGCCCATGTTGTAACTCTACCTCCTGCAGTTTTAGATAAAATGCTACAACATCCTTTGACTGATATTGGACTAGACAATTTTCTATCTGATTGGAAAAAACTAAAAACAGGAATTTGATATAAAAATTCACAATTCACGTATTATAGATTATAAAATATTTTTAAAAATGAAAATTGAGGTTTTTTATTGTTGTCCTTTATCTGTACTCTTTCTTGAACCAGTACCTCTACCTGTAACTCTGGTCATTCCCTCAGTTGATGGTCTTGGTTTCGAATCTGGCATATCTCCTAATCTTTTTGAACCAGTTCCTCTTCCTGTGTGAACCATTCTATTTGCTGCCTGTTTTTTCTTTTCATCTTGCACTTTTTTGTATGCATCTCCGGCCCAATCTTTTCCACCGTCATCAACTTCTCTTGATCCGGTGCCTCTACCTGTTCTAATTCTAATTTTTCCCATAATTGTGGTTATTGTATCTTGTATTTATTTAAGCTTATTATCTAGAAAAACAAAAAGAAATGTAAAGCAAAGGATACGTTCAATTCATATCAATTTACACTTCAAAAAATCTAATTTTTTATGAACTACGGTTTCAATACCTACAAAAATACTGCTTTTGATGTATATTCCATGCCGATCCTAAATTGAATTAAGATGTTATCTAAGGGCCATTCTTTTATCTTTTATACTCAAGAAGGATTCATCAATCATTATTGTTTCAATATTTGTAATAATGTGAAAAAACTTTAGTGTAGTTGTAATGCATGGTATTCTAAAACTAGATTTAATCAAAGTACAAATTAGTCTGCATAAAAAATTATTGGGTTGAATTATTTTTTACTTATTAATCCAACCAAGCTTTTTGAAATAACCAAACATTAATGCTACTGGTATTATTGATGCTAGAGTTATTATTATGAGTGATGTATATGGTCCTAAAAGTGTTGAATGATCATTTATTCCTCCAGGTAAATTTATGTTCATTCCATAAAATGTTCCAATAACTGTTCCAGGAATTGCAAATGTAAAAACTATTGTTAATGCTGCAAGTACTTTGTTTGTTTTTTCAGTACTGAGCATGAAATCTGTATCTTTGTAAATCTCCATCGTTTCTCTGGATTCTTCTAGGGTTTCAATTACTTTGTCAATATGATCAATTACATCATCAAAATATAATGCAAGATCCTCTTCATCTGAAAACCTCTTAATATTTTTAGCAATTTCTAATACGAATTTTTTTAACGGGTTGGCTATTCTTCTCATTATGTTAATTTCCCTTCTAAGTAATGCAATACTTCTTGCAACTGATTTTGTTTCATCAAATACTTCATCCTCAAGGTCATCTAAATTAGCAATTACTTTTCTTGATATGTGTAATAGATCGTCTACTAGAATATCTATTATTTCATGAAGTAGATATCCTGATGATTTTTCGAGTAATCTTTCTTTTCTATGCTGATCCAAATCATTTTTACAAATATTTACTAAATCCACTAATGGTTTTAAATCTCCTTGATGAACGGTTACTAGAAAATCCTTTCCTATGAATATGGAAAGCTGGCTATTTCTTGAACTTCCCGGTTGTTGTAAGAGTGGGGGAAAATGTAATATCACAAAGAAATGGTCATCATAACTATCTAATTTTGGAAGCTCAAATTTAGTCATACAGTCTTCAATATTTAATGTGTTGAAACTATATTTCTCAGCTAATTTTTCAACATCGCTTCTATCTGGACTTTGTAAATCTGTCCATAAAAATTTCTTACCTTGAACTGTTTCTATCTTTCTTTCCACTACTATTCCTGTAGGTTTTTTTCCACCATGCAATCGATTGGCGATAAATCCTTTCTTCAAGTTGAATGGTAACTTGTTCCAACAAATTTAAAGCGATCGTTATTTTGATAAAAAGTTCTAACGATTAATTAAAATCAATAATTTGATATCTTGAATTTTAGATTATTTCCACGGTAGTAAGTAGTTAACGCCAATCCATGTGAGTCCAATTGTTATTCCCATAGCTACCCACCAAAATCTCATAACTTGAATTTTCATTGGTTAATAATAAATCTACAGGCTAATTTTCATCATATTAAAATCAAAGATTATTACAGGATACCAGATTTTTTATTCTTGTGGCCCTCGTAGTACAGTGGCTAGTATAGGGGACTGTGGATCCCCGGACAGGGTTTCGATTACCCTCGAGGGCCTAACGTAATTTTTTAAAAAATACCGTATTTACTTGATTCCATCTCTTCTTTAATGGCCAATTTGAATCGGGGAGTTTTACCCTCTAAATTATTTGTAAGCCATGTGAGAAATTTTTTTTCCATACTCTTTCCTTTCAATCTATTAAAATCTGATCCCATTTGATCAACAAGTTTTTCTACTAATGTTTTGTTGACACTTACAACAAAAAAATGCCACCCAAATGCAAATTCTGAATCTGTCATTACAAAACCCTCTTGACTATGAACCATCTCTTCTAAAAGAAAAAGTTGTTGTGTTATTGCCTTGCTTGTTTTATCATAATCTACGGCAGATACATTGATGTTTATTTTATCTGTCATACCTATATGTGATTAACACAAAATAAAAGGATTACACAAATTATTTTAAAAGATGTTCAAAATCAATATTGAAATGTGTTTTCATGATGTCTATATATGTCTGAATAGACTCAGGGATTTTATCTCCACAAGAGATTCCTAAATTCCTTGCATTAATCCAAATTACTAAAGTTTGAATAATTGTTAAAAATCTGTCATTTCCAATTTCAGGGGTGCTGATTGCTTTTGTGTATCTTTCTGCAAATTCCC
Source organism: Nitrososphaeraceae archaeon (assembly GCA_025930495.1). Lineage (GTDB taxonomy): Archaea > Thermoproteota > Nitrososphaeria > Nitrososphaerales > Nitrosopumilaceae > Nitrosarchaeum. The sequence goes on along the minus strand of JAICOU010000003.1, from coordinate 7,483 downwards.
ACGCAGTTACAAAACTCACACATTTCACTTCAAAAATTTCTAATAATTGTTCTTGCAAACTATTTGCTTTTTTGAAAGGAATCTGGTTAATTATATATGGAAATTCTACTTTTTCAGGAAGACAATCTGGTAAGGGCCCCCAAATCGTGATTATTTTTGTACCCTGTTTTAGATCTTTGAATTTATTCATCATATGATTAATAATTTCTTCATTAGTAAACCAAAACAAAATTACCGTTGCCTCAGAAATATCTATATTTTGTATATTTTCACAAATTAACTCTCCCGAAAGACTATTTTGATTTAGAATCTCTTTTGCTTGTTTGATTTTATCTGGGTTATTGTCAATACCTACAGCCTTTTTTACATTATATTCTTTCAAGGATAACATGATTCCTCTCCCATTTCCACATCCAAGATGATAAAAAATATCATTTTTTCCTAAATTTGCAAAATTAAAAATTTCTCTAAATGATCTATCTGGTAATTGAACATCTTCTCCACTAACTATATTTTCTGGTAGTGATTTTAGATATTCTTCTATTTTCAATATTAGGACTAAAACAATATAGAATTTATTCTCTTATGCTTTCAAGCTTTGAGACTGCTTGCCATAATTGTGTTCTTACATATGAAGGCATATTTGGATCTTGTGTCACATCATCTAACAAACTAATTGTATTATTAGCTCTAACTGATAGTGAATATTCCTCATTATTCAAATCCGCTATCAAATCAGTAATGGATTTTTTAATTGTTTTGGGTGTTGAATGGTTTGTAGCAATTTGGTTTAGTGTTTCTATTGCTTCTTTCATTGCTTCTTTGTTTTGTTTATCATCAATCATTTTTTACACCATTTCTTGAAAATTTGAAGTATATAGTTACATCTCTACAAATACGTTGTCTGATTCTATAGAAACATTATATGATGCTAAATCTCTAATTTTAGCAGGAAATTTAACTAATTTACCAGTTTTACAATCAAATTCGGCTTTATGCCATCCACATATCACTTTACAGCCATCTAATTTTCCTTCTGAAAGACTTGCACCTGAATGAGTACAAGAATCGTCCATAGCACAATAATCCCCATCAATATTTGCAACCATTATCTCTTTACCGTCCACCGAAACTTTGATCATCTTTCCAGGAGTAATGTCTGTGGTTTTTCCAGCTATTATTTTACCCATTATGGTTTTTAGTCTATCATTCTTAATATTTTTTCGTATATGGGGACAATAGTGATTAGAGATGCAATCAATTCAGATAAATTTTCTGTATTGAGTTTTTGTAAAGATACTTTTTCATGGGGTGATTATATTCAAGATGTTTGGGATTATTGGTTATCTGAAGGCAATTTACTCGTTATTGAAAAACAATATCCTGTTGGCGTATGTCATGCATTTTTCTCTAAAAATCAAGTATGGATTGAAGGAATCAGAATTAACTCAAATTTTCGTAGACAAGGTTTTGCTTCAGATCTAGTTAGGCATATAGAATTAATTGCTAAAGAAAAACAAATACTATCTTCATTCATGCTTATTGATGCTAAAAATTTACCCTCTCTTTCAATGGCAAAAAATCTCAATTATCAGATATCTCAAACTTGGAATTTTTATTCTCTTTCTCCACAGATTAACAATAGTCATAAAATACAATTTGGCAATGTCTTAAATTCTATGGCAACTCATTATGTAAAATCGTGGAGATGGTTAGTTTTAGATGAAGAAACTTTACTTTCGTTATCAGAACAAAACAAAATAATTTTTTCAGACAAGTTTGGTAGTGTTTCAACTGCAATTATGACTGATTCAGAACATTTTGATAAAACTTTGATTGTAACTTTATTTTCAGGTTCTCAAAATAACACTTTGAATCTTATTTCATACATACAAAATTATGGCGCAGAAAAAAATTATAAAAAAATACAAATCTTGACTAAAGAGAAATTGCCTTTTTTACATACTCTAGAACATAAAATCACATTTAACCTAATGCAAAAATTTCTGTGCTAATTCTCATTCACAAATCTAATTGTATTTTTTAAAATTCCCAATTTTTCAATTTCCATTTCTATTTTGTCTCCATTTTTAAGAAATACTGCATTTGGTTTGTTTAACATTACTCCTGCAGGAGTTCCAGTTGAAATGATATCTCCTTTTTCAAGAGTCATCACTTTGCTTAATTTGGATACTATTTCTGGTATTTTTATGAACATATTGTTTGTAGATGAATTTTGTCGTATATCTCCATTAATTTTAGTTGTCAGTTTTAAATTCTGTGGGTCTTTGATTTCATCTGCTGTTGTTATCCATGGCCCAGATGGTGCAAATGTATCAAAACTTTTTCCTCGTGTGAACTGTTTATCTTTGAATTGAATGTCTCTTGCTGAAACATCATTTAGAATCATGTATCCAAATATTGCCTCTTTTGCTTGCTCTTCGTTGATATTTTTGCAATTTTTACCTATTATCAAGGCTAATTCTACTTCATAATCCAACTGAGTTACAAAATCAGGACAAACTATGTCTGATTCTGTACCTGTTAGGGTAGTTCTTGGCTTTAGAACTATAGCTGGCTCCTCTGGCGGTAGTAGATTTTGTTCTTTCGCATGATCTACATAATTATATGCTAAACAGATGATCTTATTCGGATTTGGAATTGGACTTGATAATTTAAATTTTGAAATATTTTCTCCATATGGCAAAGCATCCGATTGTTCTTTGATTTCATCATACCATCCATCAAAAAGAAAATCTTTGATGCTTTGTGGAATTGGAACTCCTGTCTGATAAGTTATTTCATCTTTTGTTGCAACTTTATCTCCTTTTACAAAACCATATGTCTCACTATTTTCATGGAATAGTCGCGCTATCTTCATAATTTTCTCACTCACTTGTGTGTAAAAATTGCTTGATTCTGTGAATCCTTTCTACAATATCCAAATCTGACAAATTGAATTTCTTCTCCATCTTTTAATTGTAAGTAATGTGGTTCTGTATAAACCTCCAATTCTTCTAAACTATTTTCGTTAAATTCATCATCAATAAACAATTGCTTTGGAATGAGAATTTTGATTATGTGAGCATTTTTTTGTGATACCCATTGAATTTTTTGTATGTCTGTAATGTTCCCATCTTTTATGAATTCTCCTTCTAATTCTTCATTGATCTTTGATATTACGACATTTCCTAATCCTAATAATCTGATCTGAGTGCCTTCTTTGATATTTTCTGCATCTTCTCCTGAAATATAGAAATTTTCATCTAAATTGATTTTTCTTTTCCCCATATCTTTTACTGGGTGATTTGGAATTTCTACAAATGAAAATGGTAATTTTTTAATTGTGAGTTTTTTTGGTTTGCTCACCATAAATAATCTAATACTGTCTGCATCAACGAATTTTCTATTGAATGACTCAAGTACATCAAATGGTGCTAAGGTATTTGCTTTAGTTAATCCTAAAGATAAGATGAATTTTTTTATTGCTTCTGGTTTAATCCCTCTTCTTCTGAGTGATTCTAAAGTAGGTAATCTTGGATCATCGTACCATGACACCTTTCCTTCTTCTATCAATGGCTTGAGGATTCTTTTAGAAATGGGCATGCCTTTGAATTCGAGCCTAGAAAAGAAATCCTGATATGGTTTTCGCATATTCAATGCATCTAAAATAGCATCAATTAGCTCTTTTCTTAATTCAAATTCCTTAGAACGAAATGCATGAGTAACTCCATCATTACTATCTTCAATTGCTACGGCAAAATCATAACTTGGCCAAACTCGATATTTGTTTCCTAGTGTGTAGTGTTTTTCATCAATTATCCTAAATAATACTGGATCTCGCATTACTGCATTATCTGCTTTCATATCTCCGCGAAATCTTACGATTGCATCCCCCGGTTTAAACTTGTCAAACATTTTCCCCCAACCTTGAATATTTTGTTTAATGTCGCCTTTACTACATTTGCATGCTTTTCTTTCCTTTCTATTGTTGCTTATGTCATCTCTCTTACAAGTACAGACGTAAGCTTTTCCTGAATTGATCAACTCAATTCCTTTTTTATAAAATAATTCCATATCATCTGAAGTGTTTTTTATGATATCAAATTTGATCCCTAACCAATCTAATCCTACTTTAATTGCAGCATGGTATTCCATTCTTTCAGCTTCTGGATTTGTATCATCCATTCTCAAAATAAATTTACCACCATACATCTTTGCATATTCTGCATTAATGATAGCTGCTTTAGCATGTCCTATGTGTGGATATCCATTAGGTTCTGGTGGAAATCTAGTTATGACTTTCCCCTGTTCTGCTCCTTTTAATGGAGGTAGTCCTTCTCTTTCCTCAATTTTTTCTTTTGGAATTAAAATTTCTGGAAAATTTTCTTCTATTTCCTTTCTTTGTTCCTCAAATGATGTTTGATTAACTGTAGAAACAATCTCTGCAATATTCCCAACAATTTCTTTTACCTTAGATCTAAATTCTGGTTTTGTTCCAAGAATTTTTGCTAATACAATTTTATCCTGAGTTTTTCCCTCATGCTCAAATGCATTTTGTAATGCTATTTTTCGAATCTCTTTTCTTATCTCGTCATCCAAATTATAGACTCCTATGTTAGCTGTTTACTAAGCCTTTTTTATACTAACACTACCTTATTTTTGCCAAAAAACTCCATATTTTTCATTACAATGAGGTCTTTCAAGAATGATCTTTTACTCTTCTGTTGTATATGCGGTTAAAATTTCTGAAAAATCATATACTGCCAAAATATTTTTAAGATCAATCATAAGGGTTTTGTTTTCTTTATTTCTTCTATGGAGTGCTCTAAATCTTTTTGTGTTATCTTAATTGACTTGACAGATTTTTCTTTGTTTTCAACAAATCTCTTAACTCCCAAAAGTGCTGCACGGTTGCAGACTTCTTCAATCTCAGCTCCGCTAAACCCTTTTGCCATATCTACTAGTTTTTTTAGATCAACATCATCTGAAAGAGGTTTCTTTTGTGTATGAATCTTAAATATCATTTCTATACCGTGGGCATCTGGATTTGGAACTTCAATTATTCTATCAAATCTGCCAGGTCTGAGAAGTGCAGGATCCACAATATCCAATCTATTTGTTGCACCAATTATCAAGACGTTATGTAATTCTTCTAATCCATCAATTTCAGTGAGAATTTGCGATACAACGCTTTCTGTAACATGTGATCCAGAATCACTGCTACCTCTTTTTGGAACAAGGGCATCTACCTCATCAAAGAAGATTATGCATGGTGCTGCTTGACGGGCCTTTCTGAAAATCTCTCGTACACCTTTTTCTGATTCTCCAACCCACTTTGATAATAATTCTGGACCCTTAATGCTGATAAAATTTGATTCAGTTGTTGTTGCAATGGCTTTTGCAATCAAGGTTTTTCCTGTTCCAGGAGGCCCATACAACAAGATACCTTTTGGAGCTTTGATTTGAGCGTATTCAAAAGCATCTTTGTATTTTAATGGCCATTCAATTGCTTCACGTAATGTCTCTTTTAATTCGTCAAGACCACCTACATCATCCCAGCTAACATTGGGAGTTTGGACTAGAACCTCTCTGAGAGCTGATGGTCTTACTTCTTTTAGTGCATCAGTAAAATCTTCACTGGTTATCTTGATTTTTTGCAATATCTCTTTTGACACTTTTTCTTCTTGAAGATTAATTTCAGGTAAAATTCTTCGAAGGGATCTCATGGCAGCCTCTTTGCAAAGTACTTCCAAATCAGCTCCTACAAACCCATGAGTTGTTTTGGATATTTTTTTAAGATCTACTTTTTTATCCAATGGCATTCCTCGTGTGTGAATGTTTAGAATTTGCAATCTTCCTTCATCATCTGGAATTCCAATTTCTATTTCCCTATCAAATCTACCCGGTCTCCTAAGAGCAGGATCAATAGAGTCTGGTCTGTTAGTAGCTGCAATCACTATTACTTTGCCTCTACTTTTCATGCCATCCATTAATGTCAAAAGTTGGGAAACAATTCTTTTTTCCAACTCTCCTGAAACCTCCTCTCTTTTAGGAGCAATAGAATCAATTTCATCGATGAAAATTATACTAGGCGCATTTTCTTCTGCCTGCTTGAAAATATCTCGTAATTTTTCTTCGCTTTCCCCATAATGCTTTGCCATAATCTCAGGACCACTAAGCGAAGTAAAATGGGAATTTGTTTCGCCTGCAACTGCCTTTGCTAATAGAGTTTTTCCAGTTCCAGGTGGACCATACAGCAAAACACCTTTGGGTGATTCTATTCCAATTTTTTCAAATAATTCTGGATGTCTCATGGGCAATTCCACCATTTCCCGTATCTTTTGAATTTCATTTTTCAATCCTCCTAGATCATCATATGTTATCCTTGGTATGGAGGGATCATCTAATTTTGTAATATTGCCCAACTTGAATATTGTATCCTCGGTGACAAATACTGGTTTTGATGGCTTTGTACTAGTTACAACTAGTTGAATTTTACTTCCCATCTGAGTATTGACAATAACTGTATCGCCAGTAGTAAATACATGTCCCTGATAAAGCGATGACATGTACTCGTGTAATCCCTCTGCATGAATTTTTTCAATTGGAGATAATATGATTTGTTCTGCATCAACTCCTTCAACTGGTTTAATAGAAAGCATTTCCCCTATACTTGCACCAATGTTGTATCTAGTCAGACCATCTATGCGAATAATTTCACTGTCATAGTCTTCTGGAAATCCAGACCATAATCTGACATGGCTTTTTTTCTTTGATGATAGTTCTAGAATTTGTCCCGGCTGCCAATTATTTTCTTCAATTATCTTTGGGTCTACAACGGCTACACCTTTGCCTACATAGGCTTGGGGCATCTCTTCGATTTTTAATTCAATTTCAGCCATATTTTTTCCATTTGATTGTAATTTAATGATTTGAATGGTACATTGTTTTTTGCGCTAATGATCATGACCAATACAGAAACTATCAAAACAAGAAAATAATATGTTGAATTCATTTACTCTATCACTTAATCTTCTGATGCCTCGTATTCTTCATCTTGCTCATACTCCTTTTTGAGATCAAGCTGATGAACTTCTTCTGCCATTTCACCTTGTTCTAGTTTCTTCCAATTTTTTTCTAGTTCTTTGGAGGTTTTCTTAGACATACTCTTAATCTATGAAATACATTATTAAGGCAAACTTACATTCATGTCAGGTTCATATACAAATTTGTCAGCACTGTTTATCAATTAAATAATTGCTTATACTAACGTGGAAACAAACATAGGACTTGCTTCAAATTCACGTCAAAAAGTCATTGACATACTAGGTAACATTGTTGCAGATCAATACATCATATATACAAAAACAAGAAACTATCACTGGAATGTAACTGGTGAAGACTTTCCACAATATCATAAATTATTCGAAGCGCAATACTCTGCAATAGATGAAGATATTGATGCCGTTGCAGAAAGAAT
>JAICOU010000038.1 GCA_025930495.1 Nitrososphaeraceae archaeon | reverse complement strand
GTTGCAACAAAATAATCACAATTTAAAATTATTAGTTAATATTTGCAGTATTCTGAGTGATACCATGGCAAAAACATGGAAAGATAAAGACATCAGTTTAGCTCCGCTAAAAGATCAAACTATTGCCGTAATTGGTTATGGAATTCAAGGCGATGCACAAGCCAATAACATGAAAGATTCAGGTCTTAACGTCATTGTAGGTTTAAAAAAAGGCGGAAACAGCTGGAAAAAAGCAGAATCTGACGGTCACACTGTAATATCTGTATCTGATGCATGCAAAAAAGCCGATATTATTCACGTTTTACTTCCTGATATGATCCAGTCTCAAGTGTATAAAGATGAGATTGGGCCAAATCTCTCCAAAGGAAAGGCATTATCTTTTTCACATGCAGCTGCAATTCACTGGAAATGGATTGTTGCTCCAAATGATGTTGATATTATTATGGTTGCACCAAAAGGACCTGGCTCTAAAGTAAGAGAAACATATCTTGAAAACTTTGGAACCCCATCAATTGTTGCAGTACACCAAGACTTTACTGGAAAAGCCTGGGATAGAACACTGGGAATTGCAAAAGCAATTGGCAGCGCACGTGCTGGATTAATCCAGACAACTTTCCAAGAAGAAGTTGAAACTGATTGGTTTGGCGAGCAAGCAGACCTTTGTGGAGGTTCTGCATCTATGGTAAAGGCTGCATTTGAGACATTGGTAGAGGCTGGTTATCAACCAGAAATTGCATACTTTGAGGTTTTACACGAACTCAAACTGATTGTAGATATGATTCAAAGATATGGAATCAATGGAATGTGGAGACGTGTTAGCGAAACTGCAAGATATGGCGGTTTGACTCGTGGTCCAATGGTAATGACTAGTGAAACCAAAGATAACATGAAAAAAGTTCTAAAAATGATACAAGATGGCACATTTAACAAAGAATGGATTAGCGAATACCAGAAAAATGGCAAAGATGCATTTGACAAATACATGAAAGAAACAGATGCACACCAAATTGAAAAAGTCGGCAAGCAAATGCGTAAAATGATGTGGCCTGACTCTACTGAATAATCTTATAATTTTCTTAGTTTTGACACACCAGTTGTAATGTGATCAATGATATCTTTTAGCGGTGTTCCTGGACCAAACACTTCATCAACTCCTGATTTTTTGAGATCTTTTTTATCTTCTTCAGGTATGACACCTCCGCCAACTACTAGCACATCTTTGATTCCTTTTTTGTTTAGTGCTTGCACTACTCTTGGAAACAATGTGCCATGTGCGCCATTAAGCAAACTCATTGCAACTGCATCAACATCTTCATCTTCTGCAATTTGTGCAATTCTGTCTGGAGTGGCAAAAAGCCCAGAGTAAATTACCTCCATTCCTGCATCTCTAAATGCTCTGCACAATACTAGGGCACCTCTATCATGACCATCTAGGCCCAATTTTGCAACTAGAATCTTGACACGTCTGGAAGATGTCTTTTGTTTCATGACTTGTGCTTTTCATTATTTTAAAGCCTTTATTTGATTTTCCATCTTTTTCATTATTCGCAATTTACATAAAGCGCTAGAAAAGCATCATTACTGTGAAGGTAATTCCTGTAAACTATACGCTTGAATTTGAGCCTGTTTTCAAAAATTTTACCTTTAACGGAAAAGAGACAATCACCATTAACTGCAAAGAACATGTAAATTCGATCACACTACATTGCGCTGAGCTCAAAATAAAATCATGCCGTGTTAGACACAATGGAACATCTGAAAAGGCCATCACCAAAATTGATGTAAAAAAAGAAGAACTGATAATTATAATTAAAAACAAAATCAAAGGTAATGCTTTTGTTGAAATTGAATTTACTGGAGAATTAAATGACCGTTTACTAGGATTTTACCGTAGTCAATACAAACAAAATGGCAAGACAAAATATCTTGCAACATCGCAATTTGAAGCAGCTGACGCAAGAAGGGCATTTCCATGTTGGGATGAGCCAAAAGCCAAGGCAACATTTGATATTTCCATAATTGCAGAAAACAAGTTCACTGCAATTTCTAACATGCCAGTTACATCAAAAAAGAAATTAAAAAATAAAACACTATACAAATTTGCAAAAACTCCTGTAATGTCTACATATCTTGTCTATCTTGGTGTAGGCGAGTTTGAATATCTTACAGGTAAGATTGGTAAAACACAAGTTCGTGTAATTACAACAAAGGGGAATAAATCAAAAGGCAAGTATTCCCTTGAGCTTGGAAAGAAACTACTTTTATCATATGAGAAATATTTTGGAATAAAATATCCTCTACCTAAATTGGATTTAATAGCAATTCCAGATTTTGCTTCAGGGGCAATGGAGAACTGGGGGGCAATAACATTTAGAGAAACCATCCTACTTTATGATCCAAAGACATCTTCAACTAGAACAAAACAGTACATTGCCGAAGTAATCTCTCATGAGATTGCACATCAATGGTTTGGAAATCTTGTTACCATGAAATGGTGGAATGATCTGTGGCTCAATGAGAGTTTTGCAACATTTATGGCAACAAAGTTTGTTGACAAGTTCTATCCTGAATGGGACTTGTGGAATCAATTTGTTGAAGATGCGATGAACGCTGCAATGGGACTGGATTCATTGAAAAACACGCACCCAATTGACGTCAAAGTAAATTCAACATCTGAAATACGTGAAATCTTTGATGCCATATCATATGATAAAGGAGGATGTGTTTTACGAATGCTGGAGCATTATGTTGGAGAAACAAATTTCCAAAAAGGATTAAAGAGATATCTTGCTGATTTCAAATACAAAAACGCTGAAGGCCAAGATCTTTGGGATGCAATAGGCAAGATTTCTAAAATGCCTGTACGTGCAATGGTATCTACATGGTTAAAGCAACCTGGGTTTCCAGTAGTTGAGATAGAAAAACAAGATTCGACATTGCATCTCAAGCAAAGACGATACATGATGGAGTCTGATAAAAAATCAAACGGTCTGTGGTCCATTCCTCTTTCTATAGGACTGAAAGATGAATTGTTTCAGAAACTTTTTACAAAAAAATCAATGTCTGTAAAATTGCCCAAAAATAACATTGGGTTTGTAGCAAATTTTGGAAGAAAAGGATTCTATCGTGTAAAATACGATGAAGGCACTTTACTGGATCTTAAAATGCTTGTAGACCAAAAACAAATTCCAGCAATTGACAGGTGGGCCATTCAAAATGATCTGTTTTCATTATGCATATCCTGTGATGAAACTGTTCGTAATTATCTTGATTTTTCTGATGCATACTATGATGAGAATAGCTACTTGGCATCTGTAAATGTGGCACACAACTTGTCTTCATTGTATTTTAGAGCATTTGGCGAAGAGTTCTCTTCAGAAATTCAAAATTATGCCGTAAATTATCTAAAGAAAATCTTGTACGACTTGGGATGGAATCCTAAAAAAACAGACAAACATACCGATGCCATGATGAGAGGGTTTGCAATATCTACACTTGGTAAACTAGATGATGATGAAGTTATAATTGAATCAGAAAATCGTTACAAGCAATTCTTGAAAAATCCTGGTTCCCTATCCCCTGATTTAGTTGAGCCTGTTTGCTCTGTTATGGCATGGAATGGAAATTCCAAAACCCATGAAGAATTGACCAATCTCTACAGAAATGCAAAAACAATGGAAGAGAAACTACGATTTCTTGGTGCAATGTGTAGTTTCAAAGATGAAAAACTATTGCTAAAATCATTGAATTTCTCACAAACTTCAGAGGTTCGCTCTCAAAACATGCAACTACCAATCATGAAAGTTGCTGCAAATCCATACGGTAAAAAAATTCTATGGCCTTGGCTTAAGACTAACTGGATAAAACTCAACAAGAAAGTTGGTCGTGGCAATCCATTGTTTAATAGAATTGTTGCAAGCATCTCTTCTATTGCAGATGATTCCATGGAAAAAGAGATTCGCCAATTTTTCAAAAAGAACCCTACACTTGGTACTGAAAGAACACAAGAGCAAACTCTTGAACGAATTAGAATTAGTTCCAAATTCTTACGTAGCATGAGAAAAGAGTTTACATCATAACACTTATGGCCAAAAAAATAATTCCTATAATTTCTATTGTTGTAATTAGTATATTGGGATTGTTTTTTCTTTCAGATTCAAGTTCCAACAATGTCTTAAAATCTACATTTGAAATTGATGCAACCTATTATGATGCAGGATATGTCCAGATTTCATATCTGGACAAATCAGCAAAGACTAATCATGTTGTATTGGAAATTTTGGGAATGGATGAATCTTTTCAAAAAACTTTGTCTGGCTCTGAATTTGTAGAAACTGTCCCATTTCCAAACATCTCAAAATATGGATGGCAAGTTAATCCTGTGACATTTCTAATCGACCATGAAGAACTTGGCAAGGTTTCCCTGAAAACTGAAATTCATCCATATGGCGAACCTGCACCTCCGATTATCTACGGTAATCCTTAGATGATATACAAGATTTTATTGCAGCTTTGAGAATTTACCATATGGATATTTCTGATTTAAAAAAAGGCAAAAGGGGGGCAATTGCCAAGGCTATCACTATAGTTGAAAATGATCCTATTGAGGCAAGAAAACTACTAAAAAAAATATTCAAAGAAACTGGAAATGCATCAATAATTGGAATTACAGGGCCTGCAGGTGCTGGCAAAAGCTCACTTATCAACAAAACATCTGTTGCATTAAAAAAACTTCATACAACACCAGCTGTTCTTGCAATTGATCCTACAAGCCATGTGACAGGGGGAGCAATATTGGGCGATAGAGTTAGAATGACCGAATCCACTGATTCTGGAACTTATATCAGAAGTGTTGCATCAAGGGGGGCAACTGGAGCCATTTCTAGATCCTTGAGAAACAGCATTAGAGTTTTAGAATATGCTGGATTCAATCCGATAATTATTGAAAGTGTTGGTGCAGGTCAAACTGAGATAGAAATTTCAAATATTGCAGATATCACTGTAGTTGTTTTTAATCCTAATACTGGTGATAGCATCCAAACCATAAAGGCAGGTTTGACTGAAATTGGAGATATCTATATTGTTAACAAAAGTGATCTTGATGGAGCCAATCAGCTCTTTGATGCAGTTCGTGATTATATCGGCTCATCTACGAAAAATCCTATTATCTTAAAGACCTCTGTTAAGAAAAATTCTGGAATATCTGAATTTGCCAAGACACTAAAAGAAATGATGGTTATAAAAAATAAGCATAAGAAAGAAAAGGATATGTTTAGACTGGAGACTGAATTAAAAGATCTTATTTTAAATAATATGAGTGAAAAGATCGAAACAATGCTTGATTCTGATAAAATGTTTTCCAAGTATCTTAAAAAAATTCAATCAAAAGAAATGGATCCTTTTGATGCTGCCGATAAAATTACAAAATATCTGATAAAGTGAAAAATATGGCTAAAAAACAAAGTACAACCAAGGAATCATCAAAACAATACGTAACTGATTCTAATTTTCCAGTAAAGAGAATCTATCATAGATCCTCAAAGAAATACACCAAAGAAGATTCCGGAGTATATCCATTTACACGTGGAATTCATCCTGAAATGTTTCGTGAAAGATTCTGGACCATGAGGCAGTATTCTGGTTTTGGCGATGCAAAATTAACCAATGAACGATTCAAGTTCATGCTTGAAAAAGGCCAAACAGGTCTAAGCATGGCATTTGATCTTCCGACCCAAATAGGATATGATCCTGATTCCACACAAGCAGAAGGCGAAGTAGGAAAAGTCGGTGTCTCAATTGCGTCACTTAAAGACATGATGATTGCTTTTGATGGAATTCCTCTTGGAAAAGTAAGCTCCTCAATGACAATCAATTCTACTGCATCAACATTGCTTGCATACTATATTGTAGTAGGTGAATCACAAGGATTCAAAAGCACTGAACTAAGAGGTACGACGCAAAATGATATCCTCAAAGAATACATTGCAAGAAACACATACATTTATCCTCCAAAGCCATCAATGAGATTAATTGGAGATATGATTGGGTACTGTGCTGATAAAGTTCCACAATGGTATCCTGTTTCAATTTCTGGTTATCACATGAGAGAAGCTGGGTGTACTGCAACACAAGAAATTGCATTTACCATTGCAAATGCTATTGCATATATTCAAACATGCATTGACAGGGGATTAAAAATAGATGATTTTGCACCAAGGCTTTCGTTTTTCTTTTGCTGTACAATTGAGTTCTTTGAAGAAGTTGCAAAGTTTAGAGTTGCAAGAAAAGTTTACGCTAAAATTCTCAAAGAAAGATTTCATGCAAAAGATCCTCGCTCACTGCAATTAAAATTCCACACCCAAACAAGTGGAGAATCTCTAACTGCACAACAGCCAGACAATAACATTGTACGTGTTGCAATACAAACAATGGCTGCAGTAATTGGTGGAACTCAGTCACTTCACACAAATTCTAGAGATGAGGCATTGGCTTTGCCTACTCAGGAATCTGCAAAAATTGCTCTTAGAACACAGCAAATTGTAGCTCATGAAAGTGGGGTCACTAAAACTGCAGACCCTATGGCTGGCTCTTACTATCTTGAGGAATTATGTGATCAAATTGAAGAGAATGTTTGGAAATATCTAAAACAAATTGAAAAAATGGGGGGCTCTATTAAGGCAATTGAAAAAGGATTCTTTCAATCTGAAATTAGACAAAACGCATACCGCCTAAAAAAAGAAGCAGATGCTGGCGATAGAATACTAGTTGGTGTAAACAAGTACTCTGAAGTCGAAGAAAAATCCCCCGAACTATTAAGAATCGATGATAGAATTGAAATTCAACAAAAGAAAGCACTCAAAGAATTAAGATCATCAAGGGACAATAAAAAACTCGAAAAAGCATTATCTGCAATGAAAAGCGCTGCTGACACTGATGATAATCTGATGCCGTACATTATTGCCTCTGCAAAAGCATATGCAACTACTGGTGAAATCAGCAACACATTTCGAGAAGTATTTGGTGAGTATCGTCCAAAAGAGGTCTTTTAGATGAAAATTGATCATGTTGCAATTGCAGTAAATGATGTAGAAGAATCTGCCAAAGTTTACCAAGAAGCACTAGGCGTTTCTAGTGTTGAATTTGAAACAGTTGAAACTGAAGGTGTCAAAGTTGCAATCATTCATCTAGAAAATGGAAGAATTGAATTGATGCAACCAACCAATGATGCCAGTCCGATTAAAAAATTTCTTGATAAAAAAGGACCTGGTCTTCATCATATTGCTTTAGAGACTGATGACATTGAAGGTGAGGTCTCAAGAATGGAAGGGTGTGGAATTCAGTTTCTAGGAAAAATTAGACCTGGCTCTGCTGGCACCAAAGTCACATTTATTCACCCAAAATCCCTTTCTGGTGTTTTAGCAGAACTCTGCTCACATCCAAAATAACTTTATTTTATCATTCCATAATTTTTAGAGTATCTGATGCTGTAATTATTCCGATAATTTTTGATTTTTTTGAAACTAGAATGCATTTTGAATATCGAATTAATGGGACAAGTACATTTGCTGGTGTGTCATAATCAACAATTGGTGGCACTGGCTCCATAGTGTCTGCTAGTTTTGCATTTTTTAATTCAGCTTCTCCTATGTCTGCAAGATGCCTGACAATTCCATCTTCTGATATCACTCCTACGAGTTCCTGTCCATTGAAAATAGGAATTTGACTAATTGATGATTCATGCATTTTTTTTATTGCATCATGTAGTGTGTTGCTTGGCTTTAGTTTTACCACGTCTTTGCTACAGAAATCTCCTGCTTTGTGAGATGATGACTTGCCCTCAAGATTTGCCAGACTATCAAAAATTCTTTTAGCTGTTTCGTAACTTGGTTGACTTCTGCCTGACTCTATTTGGTTGATCATCGAAGTGCTTACACCTGTCATAGTGGCAAGTGTTTTTTGTGTAATGCCTATTTTTAGTCTGATTTGTTTGATGGAATCGATTCTTGGTAGCAATTCGTATTGTTGTATGTTGAACTAGTTTTAAAATGTGCTTTGTACGATTATCTTCTTTTGGATTTGCTCTTTTTTGCAGCTTTCTTTACTGGTTTTCTTGCAGATTTCTTTGCCATTCTTCTTTTTGGAGCTACTTTTTTAGTTGATGACTTTTTTTTTGCAGTTTTTGGTTGTTCAATTGCTGCCTGTGCTGCTGCTATTATTGCAATTGGTATTCTATGTGGTGATGCGCTGACATAGCTTAGATTTACATCATGGCAGAATTTGATAGAGTTTGGGTCTCCTCCATGTTCTCCACAAATTCCAATTTCCATGTTTGGCTTTATTCTTCGTCCAGCTGCAATTCCAATCTTCATTAGGCTTCCAACTCCGTTTACATCAATTGATTGGAATGGATTTTTCTCAAGAATTTCTTTGTCGATATATTCTGGAAGGAATTTCCCTTCTACATCTTCACGACTAAAACTAAATGTTCCTTGTGTAAGATCATTTGTACCAAAGCTAAAAAATTCCGCAGTATCTGCAAGCTCATTTGCAGTTAAAGCTGCTCGTACTACTTCAATCATTGTTCCAAAATTAATTTTTAATTTCATGTTGTGTTTTAATTCCATCTCTTTTTTGATGGAATCGTAAATTTTTTTAATGTGGTTTAATTCGGCAATGCTGCTTATTTGTGGAATCATGATTTGTGGATGTGCGTTTACTTTATTTTTAGCCAATTCCGCTGCTGCTTCAAATACAGCTCTTATTTGCATTTCATAAATTTCTGGATAAGTAATTCCTACTCTGACTCCTCTGTGTCCCATCATTGGATTGATTTCTGCTAGTTCTCGTGCTCTTTTTAAAATGATTTTTGCTTTTTCCAATTCTTCTTTATCATTTTTTATTTCTAGCTTGTGAATTTTATCAGCTAGTTCTTCAGGATTTGGCAAGAATTCATGCAATGGTGGATCCAATAGTCTGATAGTCACTGGATATCCCTCCATTGCTTTTAGAATCTCGATGAAATCGCTTTTTTGTAATTCTTCTAGTTTGGTTAGCACTTTTTTTCGCTCTTCAATGTTTCCTGCCATGATCATTTCTACAAACAATCCTATTCTGTCGCTTCCATTGAACATTCTTTCTGTTCTACAAAGACCAATTCCCTGTCCTCCGAATTCTCTTGCTAGTCTTGCTCCTTCGGGAGTATCTGCATTTGCTCTAATTCCTATTTGCTTGGCTTTTTGCGCCCATTCTAGAATTGTTTTAAAATCCTCAGTAATTTTTGGTTCTGTTGTTGGAATCTCTCCAAGATATACTGAACCAGTACTGCCGTCAATTGTAATTGCGTCTCCTTCATGTACTATTTTTCCATCAACACTGCACTGTTTGTTATCATAATCAATTCTCAAATTTGAGCAACCCACAATGCATGGTTTGCCCATGCCTCTTGCGACAACTGCTGCATGTGATGTTTTTCCACCTCTACTGGTAAGAATTCCAACTGACTCAAAGAATGCAGGAACATCCTCTGGCTTTGTTTCTTCTCTAATTAGAATGACTTTGACTCCATTTTCTCCCATGGTAGTTGCTCTTTTTACATCCAGTACTGCTATGCCACTTGCTGCACCTGGTGATGCTGCAATTCCTTTTACTAGTAGGGTATAATTTTTAATAGATTTTGAATCAATTGTTCTGTGTAGTAATTGTTCTAGTTGTTCTGCATGCAGTCTTGTTAATGCTCTGTTTTTATCAATTAATTTTTCTCTAACCATGTCTACTGATGTCTTTATCATTCCAATTGCATTCATCTTTGCATTTCTTGTTTGTAGCAAATAGAATTTTCCTTGCTCAATTGTAAACTCTATATCTTGAGGTTCTTTGTAGTGTTTTTCTAGTCTTTCACATGTTTGTACTAACTGTTCATATGATTTTGGTAATTCTATTTTCATTTCATCTACTGGTTTTCCTGTTCTGACTCCTGCTACTACGTCTTCTCCTTGTGCATTAACTAGATATTCTCCAAAAAGATGTCTTGTCCCATCTCCTGGATTTCTTGTAAATACCACCCCTGTGGCACTATCATTTCCCATGTTTCCAAATGCCATTGAAACTACATTTACTGCAGTACCATCTGCAATGTCTTTTGTAATATTATTTTTCTCCCTGTATACAACTGCTCTTTCTCCCATCCAACTTCCAAATACTGCTTTGATTGCTAACTCTAGCTGCTCAGATGGGTCAGAAGGAAATTTTACACCTGTGTGTTTCTCACAAATCTTTTTGTATTCTGTTACAACTGTTTTTAGAGATTTTTCATTTAATGCACTATCTGCTTGCACAGCTTGGTTTAGCTTTGCATTTTCTAACACTTCATCAAATTTCTTATCTTCAACACCAAATACTACT
>JAICOU010000062.1 GCA_025930495.1 Nitrososphaeraceae archaeon | reverse complement strand
GTAATAACTGAGAAATTAAATATTGGAGAAAAATTTGAGGAGATCAAAGAAAAAATCTCAAACATAAGAAATCGTTAATCGTAAACTCATTGTAGAGATATGGACCAAGAAATTATTTTATCAAATAGTACAGTACACAAAATATTCAAAAATGAGGCAATCTAGTTTGATCGAATCATTATTGAATTATAACACAATAGGAATTGGATTATCTCTTACCATGTTGATAATTGGCTCTGTCATAGATATTTGGAAAAGAGAAATTCACGATTATTACTGGATTGTGTTTGGAAGTGTTGGATTTTTATTAATTTTCATAAATTCAGATATTTTGCCATATTTACTCAAAACTGGAATCGCATTAATTATAGCACCATTTGTAATTTTTATTTGGAGAATTGGATTGTTTGGAGGTGCTGATGCATTTGCATTAATCGCATTAGCAGTAATTGCACCGATGGCAACATTTTCTGAGAATCCGGTAACACCATTTACAACATTATCTAATGCTGCAATTTTATTTGTAATGCCATTTTTTATCAACATTATTAGAAATTTAATATCAATTGCAAAACATGAAGATATTTTTGAGGGGTTTGAAGAAAGCAGAGTTAAAAAAATTTGTGCTATGCTAATTGGATATAAAGCAAAAAACCCAAAATTTTGTTTCTCCATTGAAAAAACTGAAAAAGGCAAAAAGAAGATAAACCTATCAGTTCATCATGCAGAAAATGAAGAATATTGTACAAAACCTAACACGTGGATTACGCCGGGAATACCCTATCTGCTACTAATTACAGGGGGATTTATTATGCAATTACTGTATGGCGATATTTTATTGAGTTTCTTTGTCAAATAATTCTTAAAATCAAGCACCAATCAAAGTTGGAATTTGAATCTGTAACATGTAATAACATACACTCTCTTATGTTTCAAATTGTGTAACAATTTCTAATGACAATAGATGCACTAGAAGAGAGAATGACCGAATTAGATAGCCCGATAAATGAATTAAGCAGATTACTTGTCAAATATGATTTGACTCCAAATCAGGCCAAAGTGTATCTATACCTTAGTAAAATAGGTATCAAAACAGCATCAGATGTATCAAAATCACTTAGAATACCAAGAACCGAGACATATCACTTACTTAGTACATTACAACAAAAAGGAATTATTTTTTCAGTGTTTGGCAAACCAACTAAATTTAATGCAGTTGGAATAGATGAGTCCCTCGTAATTTTAGTAAATAATGAAAAAAATAGAATCAATGAATTAGAAACAGGAAAAGAAAGCATCATAAAATTATGGAAATCAATTCCAAAGTATGCCGGAAACAAGGAAAAAGCAGAAGACAATAAATTCCAAACATTGCAAGGAAGAAATTCAATTTTGGTAAAACTAGAGCAGATGATAAAAGAATCATCAGAAAACATACTGGTGTTAGGGACTGACTCAGATTTTAAAAAATTTCACCATACAGATTTTTCAAATCTTCTTAAAAAAACAAAATCAGAACTAAAAATTCTTACAGATTATTCAAATAAAGGCATACATGTATTTGAAGATATTCCTTCTAAAAAAATCAAAAAATTAGATGACAAGAATAGAGAAGAGTTTTGCTTTATAATCAAAGATGACAACGAAGTTATTTTCTTTATGACTAATTCGGAATTAAAAGACATGAGGGCAATGTGGACAGACTCTAAAACATTTGTAACTACATTAAGATCATTATTTAGTTTAATATGGAAGAAAGCACACTATATTGACGAATCAAATGTAGAATCATTATTAGGTTCTGAAATTACATATGAACACAGATTGCGAGAAATTGAGCAAGAAAAAATTATTTTGAATTATTTGCAAAAGAATTTCAAACTACTAGAACATAATCCAGGAGCTAAAAAATGAGTAAAAGTTCAGCAATAAAAGGCAATAACATAGATTCAAATCATTTGAATATTTTAATAATTGATGATAACGAACAGATTACAAAAATGCTTACAACATTTTTAGAATTAAAAAATCACAAGTGTACGGTTGCAAATGAGGGCAAACAAGGACTTGCATTAATTCAAGAAAATAAACATGATGTAGTTTTATTAGATTTAGCGATGCCTGAATTTAATGGATATGCAATCATCAAAGCATTGGAAAGTAAAGATATGTTAAAAAATAACAAAATAATCGTGTTTACGGCATCAACTATAACTCAAGATGAATTGAATCAATTAGTTAATCGCGGTGTCACTTCATACATCTTAAAACCAATTGATATTGATCTATTACTATCAAAAATTATTGAAACGGCAACCTCCTAAATGTTGTGGGTGTAACCTAAAACGATACCAATCAAGCAGATTTTATTTTTAGTCTCAGGAGTATCTAGTTTCATTATATTTTACATGGGGTTGGTAAACTACATTACGGCAGCAGAATCGCCTACTGGAGCAATTCTATTAATTTTTGCAATTGCTGTATCTGCTGGAACATTATTGAGTACAGTATACATCTCCAAAAGCATCACAAACCCAATTGAAAAGCTTGCTCAAAATATGACCGAATTTTCCAAAATAAACAGGATTACAAATAAAAAACCAATTAATACAAACATAAAAGAAATTTATGAATTAAACGAGAATTTTGAGAGTATGGGTCAAAAAGTTGAAAAAACATTAAAGGTGCAAAAAGAATATGTTGAGAAATTAAAAGAGATAGATAGAAAAAAAGTAGAGTTTTCATCAATGATATCACACGAATTGAAAACTCCATTAGTGCCA
Organism: Nitrososphaeraceae archaeon; assembly: GCA_025930495.1. Classification (GTDB taxonomy): domain Archaea; phylum Thermoproteota; class Nitrososphaeria; order Nitrososphaerales; family Nitrosopumilaceae; genus Nitrosarchaeum. The sequence continues at coordinate 4,248 of JAICOU010000062.1, read as the reverse complement.
ATCTTAGGATATGTACAAATGTTACAAAAACAAGAATTGATGGGAGAATTAAACAAAAAACAATTAGATGCAGTAGACGAAATTTATTTATCTGCATTAAAATTGCAAAGACTGGTAGGAGATATTTTAACAACACAAAAATTAGATTTAGGAAAATTAGAGTTCAATCAAGAAAATATAGATGTCACAGAATTGTTGAACTCAATAATAAAAGATTTCAGTCCAATTATTAGTGAGAAAAACATTTATCTAATAAAAGAGATCACACAAAATGAAATTATTTTTAGTGATAAAGACAGAATCAATCAAGTTTTTTCCAATTTAATTAAAAATGCTATTGATTTTGTAGAATCAGAAAAAGGACAAATAATAATTGGGGCAAAAAATAATAAAGAGTACATACAATTTTTTGTAAAAGATAATGGTGTAGGAATTTCAGAAATTAATCAAAAAGAAATTTTTAAGAAATTTTATCAAATTGATACATCTGCAAGTAGAAAAAGAAATGGCAGTGGCTTAGGTTTGGCAATTTGTAAAGGAATCATAGAAGGTCTTGGTGGTAAGATATGGGTAGAAAGCAAAGAAAATATCGGAACGACATTTTACTTTGAGATTCCAAAATAACCAATAAAATTAAACAGTAAAAATTAACCTCAAGTAATCAAGAAATGTCTATTCCCAATCTTCGAGCACATGCAATTGCAGATTTACTGTCATCTTCAGTAATGCCAGCTTTTTCAAATTTTTCTATCCATCCTGTTTTTGTATTCATCGTATGTTCTTTGTAATATTCTCGTAAAATTACGCCTATTTGGGAATCAAGTCTGTATCTTGTTGCCTCATTCATTCCTGCCTGTAATATAGTGGAATCAGAATTTGCCAGTATTTTGATAAACTCAATATCTTCTAAAGAAAGATCACTCATAAAATTATCGAATCTTCTTTTTTAATAAATCGAGAGTCAGTTTGGGATCTGCCTTTCCTTTTGTCTTTTGCATTACTTTTCCTACAAGATAATTGATGGTTTGAGGATTGGATTTTGCTTGTTCTACAGCTTGAGGCTCTTCAAAAATTACTGATTCGATAATTACTGATAGTTCAGATTCATCTGAGACATTACCTAGATCAAGTTCAGATATTATGTCTGATAATTTCTTGCCTGTTTTTACGATTTCATATAATGCATTTTTGGCAGAATTTCGAGTAATTTTGCCTGATTGTATTGAATCAGATATCTCTTGTAGATGAGATGGTTTTAATTTTGAGGCTGCTCTTTTTTCTCTAGTATCTACCAATCCCATCAAGTCAGTTGTGATAATATTTGCAATTTCTTTGGCATTTTCTTTTGTATGTGCATCTTCAAATAAATCTGAATAAAATTTATCAGATGAAAGTACATCTGCAACCTGTGCAGGAATACCATATTTTGAAATATATCGTTGTTTTTTAGAACTAATACTTTCAGGCATTTCAGATTTTAATTTTTCTTTAACTTGATTTCCAATTTTAATCCATGGTATATCACCTTCTAGAAAATATCTGTAATCCAAGTCTTCTTCTTTTGATCTGGAAGAGATAGTAATCTTTCTTTTATCATCCCAATGACGCGTTTCTTGAATGATTGGAATATCACGTGAACGTAAGCTTTGTTGTCGGGTAATTTCAAAATGAACTGCTTTTTCTAAATCATGAAATGAGCCAATGTTTTTTATTTCTACTTTATTTCCACCTTCAATTGATACGTTAGCATCTGCTCTCATTGCTCCCTCTAAGCTAGGATCTGAGACACCAAGATTTTCCAACAAATCTGATAAAATATTTAGAAATTCCCTTACTTCTCTTGGATTTTCAAAGTCAGGTTCAGTTACAATCTCCACTAAAGGTGTGCCTGCACGATTATAATCCACCAGTGTTACTAGATTTTTTTCAGAACTGCCCTCATAAATTAGTCTACCGGGGTCTTCTTCCAGTTGGACTCTAGTGATACGTATCTTCTTTTCTCCAACCATGAGAATTCCAGTGCCTCCAACACTAGTATCTCCATAGATGTTTAGTTGGGTTATTTGAAAATTCTTTGGTAAGTCAGGATAAAAATAATTTTTTCTAAAAAACGCAATTTTTTCAGGAGTGCTGCAATTTAGTGCCATTGCAATAATTGTTGCTTTTTCAACAGCTTTTTGATTCAATCTAGGAAGACTACCTGGCAACCCCATACAAATGGGACAGATATTGGTATTTGGTTCAAACTCTCTATAATTTGCCTTGCATGAACAAAATAATTTACTTTCTAACTTTGTAAGTTGACTGTGAATTTCCAATCCAATTTTTGTCAAAGTGGAACCTCCGGCAATTTTACAGTTTTTTCTAAGGCATATGCTGCTTGCAGTAATAGTTTATCATTCATAGAGTTTGCAATAAGCTGAATTCCAATTGGTAAACCATTTGATATTGCATATGGAATTGATATTGCAGGTTTTCCAGTAAGATTAGCAGTTACAGTATTGATATCAATAAGAAATAAAGCAACAGGATCATTTATTTTCTCACCAATCTTAAATGGCAAAATTGGGACTGTTGGCGATATTAATAGATCAAATTTCTTAAAGGCATCATTGATTTGTCTAGTGAGTTTACTTTTTACTTTGAGTGCTTTAAGAAAATATTTGCCTGCATGTCCTGCAGATGGAACAAAGCCTCCAAGAATCATTCGTCTTGTAACTTCAGGACCAAATTTCTTTCTTGCTTTTTCAATATAGGAATTAAACTCGTATCCTTCTACAGAAAAATCATAGCCATATCGTAAATTATCATATCTTGCAAGATTGCTACCTGCCTCAGTTGCAGTGATGATATAATATGCTGCAACCGAATATTTTATCATGTCAAGAGAGATTTCTTCGCATGATGCTCCTAATCCTTCTAATTTTGATATTGCATCTTTTGTTGCAGAAAGTACAGAGGAATTAATTCCCTCTCCAATCATCTCCTTGATTATGCCTATTTTTTTGCCTTCTATTCCTGAATTGATATCTTTGAGATAATCTTCATTGTTGTTATCCACAGTGGTGTTATCATTAGGATCCAATCCAGCAATGAGATTTAGCATGAATGCTGCATCTTCCACAGTTCTAGTTAGAGGTCCAATCTGTTCGATACTATTTGCATAAGAAATTAGGCCGTATCTGCTAATCAGCCCATAAGTCGGCTTGTACCCAACAGTTGAGCAAAAACTAGCAGGATTTCTAACAGAACCACCAGTATCAGAACCTAACGATGCAACACATTCAAATGCACTAACAGATACTGCACTACCTCCAGAAGAACCACCTGGAACATAATCCATATTCCACGGATTTTTGCTTGGACCATATGCGCTAAATTCAGTAGAAAACCCCATCGCAAACTCATCAAGATTTACTTTACCAACAAATATTGCATCTTGTTGTTTTAGTTTTGTAATTACAGTGGCATCATATGGAGCAATAAAATTTTCAAGCATCTTTGATGCACATGTTGTTTTAGTGTCCTTGATGCAAATGTTATCTTTAATGGAAATTGGCATGCCAAAGCATTGCCCAATTTTTTCACCGGATTTTATTTTCTTATCAATTTCTTTTGCTTGATCAACTGCCTTTTCATTTAATGATAAAAAGGCATGTAAGTTACCATCCAGTTTTTTTATATGTTCCATAGTTTTTGCAATGAAATCTTCAGCAGATATATTTCCAGATTTTACGTCTCTAGTAAATTGCAGAGCTGAAATTTTTATGTTCAATTAAACCATCTTTGGAGCCCTAACATAGGTTCCTTTATAGGAATTGAGTTTTTCAATTAGTTTTTCATCAAATGGGACATACTTGTCTTCTCTCAAGTTAGTAATTGGGATTTCCCTGACAGATATTTCTTCAGATTCCACACCTGCTGAATCTAAAATATCAAAATATCCTATCATTTTATCGACACGTTCATAGATTGTAGGATCATCGATTTCAATTCGCATTAATTTTGCAACATGTTCTATTTCTTCTCTAGATACCATTTTCAAGTCACCTACGGAGTAAGTTTGTCATCATACAGCAGTTTACTATCAGTTTCCCATATCTCTGGTACATTTTGTGCGTAAAAATCATCATAAAATTGCTTCATTTTTATCTTAATTCAGAAATTAAATTTCTTTGATATAATGCTAATGATTACAGGTTCTGTCGGGTTGTCGAGACCTAAACAAAATTTTTAAAGGATTTATTG
>JAICOU010000011.1 GCA_025930495.1 Nitrososphaeraceae archaeon | reverse complement strand
TTTGCATCAATTAGACATACACCGAATTGACCATCACCTAGCATACAGTCATCAACTAATTGCTTGTATCGTGGTTCAAAAATTCTGAGCGGTAGTTCCTGTCTAGGAAACAATACTAAATCTAAAGGAAAAATTGGTAGAATTTTTGTTTGTGTCAAACTGTTGTTATTTGATATGTCTCTAGATATATGGAATACGCAATCAATTTTAATGAAAAATCAGATTTTAAAATTTAGAATCCATTTTCGTTGAGAATTAAGCCTAATAATGCAGCTCGTGTGTGCTTTCCATATTCAGCTTGCTCAAAATATTTTGCATTTTTTGTATTATCAACATCAGTTGAAATTTCATCTAGTCTAGGTAACGGATGTAAGATAATAGAATCATCTTTCATTTTTTGTAACAAATCTAATCCCACAACATAACTTCCTTTTACCTTGAGATATTCTTCTTCATCAGGAAATCTTTCTTTTTGGATTCGTGTTACATAAAGAACATCAAGATCATCAATGTATTCTTCAATGTTAGTAGATTCGGTAAAAGACAATCTCTTTTTTATTTCATAAACAGAATCAGATCTAATTCTTAATGATTCAGGAGAAATTAAATGGACATCAACATCATAATTTCCAAGACCATAAAGAAGAGAGTAAACTGTTCGTCCATATTTTAGATCACCTATGATTCCTATTTTGAGACCGTCAATCTTTTTCTTTTCTTTTCTTATTGTAAACAAATCTTGTATGGCTTGTGTTGGATGCTCTTCTGTACCACTTCCAGCATTGATAATGGGTTTTGAAGAAACTTCAGCTGCAAATCTACTTGAACCATCAAGAGGATGCCGTAATACAAGTACATCCGAATAAATTGACATTATTTTCACAGTGTCTGCAAGACTTTCACCTTTTTGAGCAGATGATGAGGAGATATTAGAGATTCCTAAAGAATTACCACCAACTGATGCCATTGCAGCATCAAAACTAAGACGAGTTCTAGTACTTGGCTCATAAAATAGATAACCCAGTGTATTTCCTTTACAAATCTCCCTTCTTTCTACGGGTTTAAGTTTCATTATTTTGTCAGTGGATGTAAAAATTTGTTCAAGTTGAGCTTTGTTAAACTCCTTGATAGAAATTATGTCTTTTTTATAGAACTCGTTCAATCTTTCAATGATATATACAGGTGACTATACAAAGTATTCTGATGCAAGAGTCCGAACTTATGGTTCGACGAATTAAAGAAGGTACTGTGTTGGACCACATTGACGAGGGAAAAGGTCTTCAGGTTCTAAATGCCTTAAGAATTGATGGAAAGGATGGAAGTCTCATAACTATTGCTCTTAACGTACCTAGCGGAAAATTCAAGAAAAAAGATATCATAAAAGTAGAAAACAAATTTCTAAAAGATGACGATACAAACAAACTTGCAGTAATTGCCCCAAAGGCAACTATCAATATTATCAAAGACTATAAACTGATTGAAAAAAGAAGAGTTGCACTTCCAAATGAAATAGATAGAATTTTCCGTTGTTCAAATCCAGATTGTATTACTAACAGCACTGAACATATTGAATCAGTGATGGATGTAATTGACAAGGAAGGAAGAGTACTCAAATGCAGATACTGTGCAAGAGTATTAGACGTTAACAAACTAAAATATAATTAAATTAAAAATTTGAAAAAATGTATCTTTAGGGCTTATTGTCCCAAGATGATAAACATCATGACTATACCATAGATAGCAATTGATTCAACCATACCTATGAATATGAACACTTTTGATTGTAGAGCTGGATTCTCACTAATTACTGCAAGACCTGCTGCACCTACTTGACCCAAACCGACTCCAGCACCACCTGCAGCTAAACCAAAAGCTAAACCGGCACCAATTAGTTTTGAGCCATCACTTGAGCCTCCACTTGATTCTTCTTGAGCATAAGCAACATCTGTCACACCAGCAATTAGAAATGCAATTGCTGTTACAGATAATAATAAAACAAGAGGTTTCATCTATTTTTATTCCGCCATAATTCCATATTTAAATCATGATACGCTGTGAATTAAATTAGATCTAGTGTTTTCTTTTTAAATGATTTCAAATCATTTTTAATTGATTTAGCAAAATTTTCATGATCTTGCTCTAATACTTTCTTGGAATTTTCAACTAATTTTTTAATTTCTTCTTTTGTCATTATTTCCTACTTTCCATCTTTGCTTTCACTTTTTTTAACTTTGCGAATTCTTCTCTTTCTCTTTCTTCAAGAGTTGCAAGAATGAATCGTATTTTTTGTTGATATTGTGGAATAATGACATTTTCTAGTGCGTTTAGTAACTTTTGGGTTTTTTCAAGGGCTTTTGCAAGGCTAAAAATGGAATTTTCATATTCTGCAGCCTTGCAAATTTTTGGAAGTAATTCTTTGATCTGTTTTGCTGCTCTATCTATAGAGGAATTAGTATCAGCAAAACCATATGGCATTGATTTTGTATCTTTTTCAGTAACTGTAAGTGTTGGAATTTTAACATCCACAACTCTTCGTACATGGACATCAACTTGCATTACAGGTGGTGTGGATTCAGCAACAGAATCAACCGTATTAGTTCCTAATGCAAGATATGCCTCATTGACTGATTTGTAAATATCTTGTAATGGATCCCAAATTCCACCTCTTGCTTTAGAGGCTTCTTCAATCATTTCCTCAATATTTTTTAAAATAACTTTACGTTTGTCATCTAAAATTTTCTGAACCATTTTAGCAACTTGGCTAGATTTTTTGTATTTTAGAAGTTCAATTTTTGTTGCAGCTACATTCTGTCCAAATGACATGCTGCTAGTTTTCCTGATAGTATTGATCTACGTATTTGTCTTTAATCTTAGTAATTTCATTCTTTGGAAGTTTTGAAACAATTTTCCATAGTATAGTAAGAGTTTCTTCTATGGTTCTATTTTCATCAGTTGCCTGTGTAAGAAATTCTTTTTCAAATACATCACCTACATCCATGTATTTCAAGTCAATATCTGTTAATCCTGCTTTACCTACAATTCCAGCTAGTGCTCTTACTTCTTGAGCTCTAGAGTATGCATCATAAACTTGATTTGAGATTTCACTGTGATCTTCTCTTGTACTTCCTGCACCAATACCATCTTTCATTAATCGGCTAAGACTCATCAAAATATTGATTGGTGGATAAACACCTTGTCGAAATAAATCTCGTCCAAGTACAACTTGACCTTCTGTAATGTATCCAGTAAGATCAGGAATTGGATGAGTGATATCATCAGATGGCATTGATAAAATTGGAACTTGTGTGACACTGCCTTTTCTTCCATTTAATTTTCCTGCTCTTTCATAAATTGTTGAAAGATCAGTATAGAGATAACCAGGATAGCCTTTTCTTCCAGGTACTTCTTCTCTTGCTGCACTGATTTCTCTTAGTGCTTCTGCATAATTTGTCATATCAGTCAATATTACAAGAACATGCATTCCAAGATCAAATGCTAAATATTCTGCAACAGTTAACGCGACACGTGGAGTGATAATTCTTTCAATTGCAGGATCATCTGCTGTATTTAGAAATAGAACACTTCTTTTTAGTGCACCTGATTCTTCAAGACTTCTTCTAAAATATTCTGCCTCACTGTATTGCACACCAATTGCTGCAAATACTACGGCAAAATCATCTTTTGTACCAACAACATTTGCTTGTCTTGCAATTTGTGCTGCAAGAATGTTGTGTGACATACCTGAGCCAGAAAATATTGGTAGTTTTTGTCCTCTTACTAGAGTAATCATTCCATCAATAACAGAAACACCAGTTTGAATGAAATCTTTTGGATATTCACGTTGTTCTGGATTCATCGGTTCTCCGTTGATATCAATAAATTTATCAGCAATTGGATCTGGCAATCCATCTTTTGGTCTGCCTAATCCATCAAATACTCTGCCAAGTACTTCTTTTGATACTGGCATTTCCATAAGTTTGCCTACAAATTTTGCACTAGTACCAGAAATTGATAATCCAGTGGTTCCCTCAAAGACCTGAACTATTGCTTTACCATTTCCAACTTCAAGAACTTTACCTAATCTTCTTTCTCCTTCTTTAGTTTCAATTTCTACTAGTTCATCAAATGCTGCATTTTCAACGTCATCAACAACTACCAGTGGACCTTTGATTTCTGCAATCTTACTGTATTGAACTCCACCTTTAGCTGTCAATTTGTAACTTTCACTCCTATAATGGATTTGAATTGTTCTTTCATATCAATATCTAATTGATCAAGTTTTGACATTTCAGTATCTTTGATATCCATTCTTGCTTTGAGTAATGTAGTAACTATAGACATTGCACGAATATCAGCTAATGATGCACCTTCTTTTAGAGCCTGTTGACCTCTTCTATAGAATTCAACTAGCAGTTTTAATAATTTGTATTGTTTTTGTGGACTGCAATAAGTATCGACATCATCAAATGAATTTTGTTGTAATAGACCAATCTTTATCATTCTTGCAACTTCAAGAATTAGTTTTTCCTCATCAGGTAATGCTTCTGGACCTAAGAGTCTAACAATTTCTTTTAGTGTATCTTCTCTTTGTAAAACACCATAAGCTTCACTTCTAAGGGATAACCAATCACTGTTGATATTTTCACCCCACCATTTTGCAATATCACCAAGATAACCAGAATAACTATTCATCCAGTTAATTGAAGGATAGTGTCTAGAGTAAGCAAGTTTTGCATCCAAAGCCCAGAATGTTTTGATAAATCTCATTGTGTGTGTTGTTACTGGTTCAGTAAAGTCTCCACCTGATGGGGAAACAGCACCAACCAGAGTAACTGAACCATCACGATCAGGACTACCAATAGCTCTAACACGACCTGCTCTTTCATAAAATTCTGCTAATCTAGATGCAAGATATGATGGATAACCTTCTTCTGCTGGCATCTCTTCTAATCTTCCACTCATTTCTCTAAGTGATTCTGCCCATCTACTAGTAGAATCTGCTACAAGCACAACATCATAACCCATATCTCTATAATATTCAGCAATTGTTACACCAGTGTAGATACTTGCTTCTCTTGCAGCTACTGGCATATTACTTGTATTTGCAACCAAAACTGTTCTATCCATAAGTGGTTTGCCACTACGTGGATCTTTGAGATGTGGAAATTCAACAAGTACTTCAGTCATTTCATTTCCTCTTTCACCACATCCGATGTAAACTACAACTTGTGAATCAGCCCATTTTGCAATTTGATGTAGTGTAACTGTCTTTCCAGTTCCAAATGCACCTGGAATAGAACCAGTACCACCTTTTGCTATTGGGAAAAATGTATCAATAACACGTTGTCCTGTAAGAAGTGGAACTGTTGGATCATATCTATTCTGATATGGACGTGGTTTTCTAACAGGCCATCTGTGATACATTTTAAGAGAAATTTTTTCTCCATCTTTTTCAGTAGTAGCTAGTACAGTTTCTAGATTATAATCTCCTTCACTTACCATATTTGAGATCTTTCCACCAGGATGATCCGGTGGAACCATAATAGAGTGAACAATAAGATCAGTCTCTTGAACAGTACCAATAACATTTCCTGCAGCAACATTATCACCATTACTAACAGTCGGTACAAAATGATATTTTTTTATCATATCTACAGGAGTTGTTGTGATACCTCTGCCAATAAATGAGCCAGAAGCTTTTGATAATTCTTTTAATGGTCTTTGAATTCCATCGTAAATTTGTCCAATAATACCTGGACCTAATAGAACACTAAGTGGGTTTCCTGTACCAACAACTGGTTCACCTGGTTTTAGTCCACTTGTAGATTCATAAACTTGAATAAATGCAACATCGCCTGTTAGACGAATAACTTCGCCAACTAATTTTGAGTTACCAACAACTACAGTCTCATACATTTTTGCATCAGACATTCCATCAGCCTTAACTGCTGGACCGCTTACCCAAACAATTCTACCTTTAGCTGCCATATCAATTACCTACCCCGAATTTTGTGGCAATTTCTTTCCTTATTAAAGGCTTCATACGTTGAATTCTTGCATCTAAAGTATTATCAAATTTCATTGCACCGTCTTTAGATTTTACTATAACACCACCCAGACAATTAATGGTTTGAGAAGATAATTCGGCACCAGGATATTTAGATAACAAAGATTGTACTAGGTCTTTATCTTTAGAATTGGTACTAACTATTACTTTAGTTGTAGATAAAATTTTAGTGGATTCATCTAATAGTGTATTCATTAAATTAGAATAATCACCACTGCGGGTTGTATTTGCAATTTGATCTAGTGCTTTTGTGAAAACTTTGTCGATTGCTATTTCTAATGTTAAAAGGTGTTTATTTCTTACCTCAAGATCAGAGCTTCCAATAATCTGTTTTTCGATCTTGTCTGCTTCTTTTTTACCATCTGAAATAATTTTATCGAATTCTTGTTCAAGTTTAGGAATTGAATCATCTAGTGTTTGTTTAGTATTGGAAAATGAATTTTCTAGGTTTGCAAGGATTTCTTTTTCTGTTTTTTCTAGAATTTTATCGATAGATTTGGCTAATAAAGAGTCAGTCAATATGAGGCGTAAATTAATTATAGATTTTAATGTTGTGAAGTTAATGAAATATTTTTTAGTCTTATTTAATATTAGAAATAATTTGTAAATATCTATTGAAATTATCGATTTAAACGTAGAAAGATATTAAAACGTAGTAATAGTCTTGGAAAACGTGACTGTTGCAGAACTTCTAATTGGAAGTGTTATACTTCCAAGAATTGAATCACCAAAAGCAATATCACGCCTTGCAGAATTTGAATGGTTTCATAAATTGGATATGCAAAATGAGACCTTAACTCCTGAAGTTGACGATCTTCTTCTTAGAGCACAAAAAGTACATCAATTCATTGAAGAAATAATCAAAGGATTAGGAATTCCTCTGCGGGTTGGAATAATGGAGATCCTTTTCAAAGGTACTGTGTTTAAAAAGAAAAAATATGAAATTGATGAAATTGAGAATATGATTACTGATCTGGAGAAAACTCCAGACATAATTAGTAAAGCAGCAACAATGTTAGAAGAAAATGCAAATATCAATCGCTCCTTAGAAGAATACAGAACATTAAAGGATGCATTAAAAGTTGCAAACAAGTTGAATGTAGACCTAAGCAATTTTGGTCTGATGAATCATTTTTACGCCAATCTATTTGTGATTAATTCTTCTGATTATGGTGAAATTGAACGAACATTGGAGAACATACCAATTTTTAAGTATGAATTAGAATCAAAAGAAAAATTAGCTATCATAATAATATCGGATTCAGAAGACTCAGTTAAAATTCTCAAAGTAATGCGATCTTTTAATTCTAATCCTTTTAGCATTCCTAAAGGATTTCCACAGATTCCAAGTGAAGCATACTCTTTAGCAGAATCAAAAATAAAAGAGCTTTCAGATAAACAAAAATTAATCTCAAAAGAAATTTCTTCTATTACACGCAAAGTCCGCGGTGAAATTTTAGCAATGCATGAAAATTCTTTTGTAGTAAAAGAAGTTCTTGAAACATTACGTAAGCCAGGTGGTACTAAAAATTTTGCAGTCATACAGGGATTTATTCCAAAAAAAATGGAGAAAAAATTCAAACAAATAACTAACCAATGGACATCAATAACTGAAGAAATAAAAGATCAAGAAATTTCTACAGAGCCACCTACTCATTTAGATAATCCTAGATGGGTCAGAACATTTGAAGTAATTACCGATAGTCAAGGAATTCCTAAACGAGGAGAATTTGATCCAACATGGATGATTGCACTTATGTGGCCTATCTTTTATGGATTAATGTTTGCAGATTTAGGTCATGGATTATTACTGATGGGATTAGGTCTCTTATTCAAATTCAAGGGACAAGGAAACCTTTCAAGATGGGGAACATTATTGGCAATATCTGGGGGTGCAGGTGCGATTGCAGGAATTTTTCAGGGTGAAGCATTTGGTTTTCATTTAGAACACTTTGTAGTGTTTGAATCCTTGTTGCATGAAGGAGGCCCACTTCATTCAATTGATTGGTTGATAGGTGTAATCAGTGTAGCAGAACTAACATTTGAACAAGTAATCATGATTCTTAAAGTATCAATTTTCTTAGGAGTTATTCATTTAGGATGGGCTTTCATTCTACGTATCCATAATTATTGGAGAACTGGTGACAAAGACACAATGATTTTTGAAGCTATTCCCAATTTATTCATGTGGTTAGGAGTATTTGCAGTGATGATGGGGGCAATAGGTTCTGGATATGATGTTATGAATATGTATTCTAAAATTCATACAGAGGCGGTTCCATGGATTACTATAATTGTTGGAGATTGGGCAGTTGTTTGGTTGGTTGTCAGAATTGCAGTGATTGTCATAATTGCATCTATGATAATGATGATAATTGGTGGACTAAAACATAACAAAAAACATCCAGATGCTGGAGGAGACATGGTAAGTGTGATAATGGAAGTCTTCCTTGGAAAATCAATTGAATGTTTGGCACATACTATCAGTTATGCTCGAATAGGAATTATGCTACTAGTCCATGCAGCATTGTTACTTACGGTTAACAAAGCCTACGAATCTATGGGTGGACTTGATTCCCCAACTGCACTTGTACTTATTGTCGGTGGACAAATAGGAATTATGATGATTGAAGGTTTGATTGTTTACATTCAATCTCTCAGACTTCACCTTTATGAATTCTTTACAAAATGGTATTATGGAGGTTCACAGCCATTCAAACAACTAGTTCCAGAGATGGTCTATAATTCATTTTCATGGAAGAATAAAAAATAACAAAATTTCTACAGGTTAACAAATAATACCAAGTGTAAATTAGACTGAACATGTCAAAAGAATTTGTAATAACACTTGTTCCAGCACTTATTATGCTTGGATTTGCTATTTTTGCAATAATACAAGTTAGCTCTTAGTTTTTTCTAGTTTTATACAGCCAAAAAATTCAATCATAGTTTAAAATACAAAATTAATTACTTTCTATTGGTAGATCTAATTTATTTCCCCATTCTCCCCACGAGCCTAGATATACACGCACGTTTTCAAAACCAAGTTTTTTTAATACAAGAAAGGTATTAGCAGCACGATATGCTCCTTGGCAATAAGTTACAATTTCAGAGTTTTTCGGGATATCATATAATTTTGATAATTCCTCATCATTTTTGAAAGTTCCATCTTCATTAAGATTAAGATTCCAATCTATGTTTGTAGCGTGTGGAATATGACCCGCTTGAGCTGCGCGGATTATATTTCCATTGAACTCACCTTGTGATCTTGCATCAAGTATTTTGAGATGATCAAGATTATCATTTAGATATTCAAATCCAGAAATTATTTTTGGATTAATTTTTCCAGAAAATTTAGTAGGTTTGAAACCATTTGATTTTGTTTCTAGTGGAAGATTTTCTTGTTTCCATTTTTTCATTCCTCCATCTAGTATAGATACATCAGGATGTGAAAAATACATCAGCATCCAAACACCTCTTGCAGCTAGCATGCCAGAGATCTCATCATAAAATACAACTTTTTTTTCTGGAGTAATTCCAACAAATGAAAAAAGCATTTCAGTTTGTCTGTTAAAATTTTCAATTCCTTCCTTAGTTGTATCAATCCAGTGAAATGCAAACAGATCTAGATTTACAGATCCTGGAATATGACCTTCTGAGTATTCCTTGAAAGAACGGGTATCAATTATTACAATATTGGAGTCACTTAGGATTGAATTGAGATTTGTTGTAGAAATTATCATAATCTAAGAAAATATAACAGATGTAAATTTATTTGGTTTGAATAATAAAAAGAAAAGAAAAGGATTTTTCCTTATTCGTTGACGTATGCTCTTTCTCCGTGCTGTGCCAAATCAAGACCAATCTCCTCTTCTTTAGGAGTGACCCTGATTCCACCAGGCCAAACGGCATCCATTATTTTGAGGATTACAATGCTAACACCAAATGCATAGCCTATTGATATAGCTGCAGCAATGATGTTGATTGCTTGCTGTTCCATTCCTTCTGCAGTACCAGTCCATGCACCAATACCTACACCGGTATCCCAAATGTGTGGACTAGCTAATGTACCAGTCAAAACTGCACCTGTGAGACCACCCATTCCGTGTACTCCCCATACATCTAATGCGTCGTCCCATTTACGTGCGTTCTTGAATGATACAGATGCATAACAAATTGTTCCAGCTGCAATTCCGATTATAATCGAAGCCATTGGACCAACAAAACCTGAAGCTGGAGTGATTGCGACCAATCCTGCTACTGCACCTGATGCAGCTCCTACAATACTTGGTTTTCCTGTATGTGCCCATGACATCAAGACCCAAGTGATAGCAGCCATACCAGTTGCTGTGTTTGTAACAACCCATGCGCTTACAGTGACGCCGTCTACCATTACTTGACTTCCTGCGTTAAAACCGAACCATCCAAACCAAAGCAATGATGCTCCGAGGACCACCATTGGTATGTTGTGTGGTTCCATTGGTACCTTACCAAATCCAAGTCTTCTACCAAGGACTAAGGCACCTGCTAATGCAGTGAATCCTGAAGTAATGTGTACAACAGTACCACCAGCAAAGTCTAATCCGAATGATGGAGATAGGTCTGGATTAAGATCTATTGCGCCTCCTCCAATGTAACCACCGCCCCAAACCCAGTGTGCAACTGGATCGTAAACGAAGGTAGCCCATAGGAGAATGAAGATTATTAATGCGCTGAACTTAATTCTGTCAATTAATCCACCAATGATTAAAGCTGGTGTAATAATTGCGAATGTTGCCTGGAACATTGCGAATAATTGGTGAGGTATAGTATTAGGCCAACCCTGACCACAAACATCTCCCTCTACCATTGCATTCATTTGGTAAGCCCCTGACCATGTATCTGCACATGGACCTGGTGAACCTAATGGTGCATAATGAGAGACGTCATTGAAGCCAGCATATTGAAGTGAGCCCATGTACATGTTTGCATCACTATCAATTGGACCAAATGCTAGAGAATATCCCCATAGAACCCATTGTACTGATATCAGACCCATAATAATTAGGGTCATACCTAGTACGTTGACGGCGTTCTTTGATCTGGATAAACCAGCATAAAAGAAGCCGACTCCGGGTGTCATGAGAAGTACCATTGAAGTAGCTGATAGCATCCATGCTGTATCACCTGTATCAATTTTACAGGGTAACATGGCACCGTCGCCACTATCGTACCAACATTCTTTAGGATTACCAGTGTAAATTCCACTAGTTCCTGCAACGTATCCGTCCATACCATCATTAACATTTTGTGCAAATGCTTGTGACATTGCACCTATTGCTGTAATGGCTACTGCGGCCACAAGTAATAGAGCATACTTGTGGTTCCTAGAATTCATTAAATTATTCGAAGTTGGAAATTATTTAAGGGTTAAAGATACAAAAATTTGTAATAATGTAAATTATTATATTTTAGGTTATTCTGATATTATCATAGAAAATGAAAATAATGTCATGTGGTGATTAAATGAAGAAAGGATCAAATACAAAACTCTCCATTTTTGATACATTTAAGATAAAAGGAGAGCTTACAGGAGAAGCCAATAGACAACGAGCAATTATTACAATATTGGCCAGTAATGCTAATCCAGCAGAAAGAACAAGAACAGGGATTTCTCAAAGTATTGCAAAGAGACATGGTATTGCCTGGAAAAATATCTATTCTGGGATTTTTCGAGATCTGGATGAAATTTTGATCCCTTTGGAAATTGCTGAAGAAGGTGGGAGATTACCTCTAAAACGTGGTCCAAAAGCGCTTCAAGAAAAGGGAATACCATATTATCATTTAACAAAAAAAGGAGTATTGGTTGCGTTATCTATAAGCGAAGTCAAAAATAGAGAAAAGTTACTTGAAAAGATTTTTTCACAATCAGATCCAAAGGAAAAAGAGTATGAAAGAATCATTAAAAGTCTATCAGAGACTAGTCCAAATTTTACATATTCAATTTTTCAAAAATATGTCAAGGCATTTTGTGATAATAAAATCAAAGATTTACTCCCATTTGATCTCTCAAAACTTAAGGATATTTCTGACGAGTCTTTAATAATTCAAAAGGAGATTTTGGAGGCTTTTTTAAAACTATCAAAGCAAGATAAAGAAGAAGCAATTCGATTTCTCAATGAAATTACTTAAAATGTCATATTTTTAGAAAAAAACGCCAAACATTAAAATCGGTTATCTATTGAGATTTATCTAAATGGGTGGATCAAAAAATGTCTATGCCTCCGTAAAATCATATAGTAAACGAGGTAAATTATTAAAAAGAACTGATTTTCAAACACTAGCAGAATCAAGGGATCTTGATGAATTAATGACTAGGATCAAAAATACAATTTATGGTGATTCTATAATAGAGGTACAAAAACCATATACATCACAAGGTATTGAATCGGCTCTAAGAAGTCATCTAGCAGATACACATTATTCCATTGCAAAATCAGTAGGTAATTCTGGTGTTTTAGACGCATATTATATGAAATTCATTGTTTCTAATTTGAAAACAATTCTGAAAGGAAAAATATTAGGAAAGTCCCAAGAAGAAATTGAAACTCACATAAATCTTCATGCTGAGGAATTAATCAAACAAAGAGATATTGTCATCAAGGCATTAGTTGCAAAAGATCTTGAAGAAGCAGTTGCAAGCTTGAGTTCAGTAGAGTTTAGTGAGGAGATCATAAAGGCTGTAGCATTATACAATGATAAAAAAAATCTACAGATTTTTGATACATATTTTGATAAAATTTTATATCAACATTTAGCGAGTTCAATGAAAAGTTATGCAGACAATGATGCAACCAAAGTGGTTGGAATGGATGTTGATTTTTACAATATTCTAAGTGTAATTAGAGGAAAATTCTGGGGACTGCAAGAAGACCAAATTCAAGACTTGATTGTTTTTCAAACTCCAGCTGCCAAAGATCTACTTGGAAAAATGATAGCAGCTCCAACAATAAGAGATGCATTCAATGAATTGTCCAATACAAAATACAAAAGTTTGATTCCTCAGACTGAAAATGAATTAGACGCAATTGCTGAATTTGAAAGAGCCTTTGAAATGGCAATTTACCAAACAGCATTAAGATCTTTTACGAAAATGTTTAGTTTTGCAACAATTGTAGGAATTACTAAATTAACTTCATTTGAAGTCAGAAATTTGGCAGCCATTGCATTTGCAGTTGAACAAAAAATACCAACAGAAATTACCATGTCAAAGTTAATTCTGGAAGAAGAATAAAATTCTAAAAATGATCAGATTTCCAAAGAAAAGAACTAAAACTTCTACAGAGATTGTGACTAAGACAATTTGGATTAGTACATTTTTGGCTATGATTCTATCATTACCTCCATTAGGATTATTTCTTGGAATCTATTTTCTAACAGGAAATCTCATAATAGGTGCAATTGTAGGTTTTGGGGTCCATTTTGTCACATTAGTATTTTCAAGTAAAATTTCAAAATTTCTGATTAATATTATGAGTTAGTCTATAAGGATGAATTGTTAAGTGATTTATCATGATGGGCGATAGAGATTTTCGAAGTATAGTAAAAAACGCAGTAGATTCTATTGGAAGAGAATTAGAAATTGAAATTGATGTAAAGGACATCAAAACTATTCATCTCAAAGAAGTGGTTCAATGTCTAAGACGTTCATATTATGATAGAGTAGATCCCAAAGAAGTTGAAAGGAGAGGTTTTAATGATCTTCTTTCTGGTATGCTTCGAAAATTACAATATGGTAGTAACCCAAAAGAATTTGCAATTGATGATATCAAACTAAGAGGACAGGCAGATATGATGGTAGATGATTCCATTATTTTGTTTAGACCTACTAATACTAATCTAGAAACACCTCTAGCAAATGATCTGCTTTACCTTAATGCTTGTATGTGGATTTATGATAAAACAGACGGAATAATTATTTACATTACTGGCAATAAGGAAGAAATTATGTTTTCACTAACGCGAGATAAAAAAATGTTTGAAGAAGTTATTAGAAGAGTCAGAGTCCTAAGTGATCTTCTTAAAGAACAAAAAACACCAATTTTAGAGCCATCCAATGATTGTACTGATTGTCAATACTATCAAAGATGCTTTATCACAAAGAAAAATACCAAACAGGTGTCATTATCTGAAATGTTAGGTCTAAGCAAAGACTAGTAAGATAAATGAAAAATATTGTAAGGAATAATTCCTTTGGTTAATCTAGTGGTTCTGGATGTCCTTTACCACGAAGTGCAAAACACACAACTGCTAGTGCAATTGCTACTCCTATTGCTGAGCCATATGCGGCTATTCCTGCTTCTGCCATTTGATAAAAACCCACTTCTTGGGCTTTTATAATTTTGTCAATATTTTTCCCCTAAAAACAAATTATCATAATTTGGGATTTTTATGATACAATAAGCAAATTGTGGTATTTTTAGCTATTTTACAAACTCAAAATGAAGTTCATTTTCTTGTCCACTAGTCATTGAGCTTTGATTATAGAAAATATCTCCACTAACTCGCCATTTTGCAGTGTTATTTTCAAGGGCAGACCACAATTCAGGAGTATTGCCAGTATTTTTCAATACTATTTTATCTTTCAAAAGAATCGAGTTTTCACCAAGAAGTACATAATAGTCAGAACCAAACTCTACCATTCCTTCTGGTCTACTACCAATTTGACCACCTGAAATTTGTTTTTCGTTAGAAAATCCAGTTTCAAATAATTGGTAATCCATAACTTGTACAAGTATAGAGCTTGGATTAGGATTACTAAGTTTGAATGTTATCTCAATTATAGCATCTCTTTTACCTGCTTCAATTATTGAAATATCTTCTAATTCAACAGATATTGGTTGTATTTGTTGCGGGGCTTGCGATATTTCTTTAGTGATATCTTCTTCAGATGTATGACTAACAAAGGATGATCCAGACAAAAGAATTACACCCAAAGCTGCAGCTAATCCTATAATTGCGACAAGAACAAAGATTTTGGAATTCACTAGATTGACTCGTTTTTTAGATATCTTAAATGTTGAGATAGTTATTATAATATTAAAGAGTAAAATTAACCATGCAGTATTTTCAAGCTGTACAGCAGGGAAAACAAAGAGCTAGCAAATCACAAATGAAAATGTTTGAAGTTGCAGGATTTGGAATGTTAACATTGACTACAAAAAAAATTGATGGTAAATTTCATCCAGTTGGAGAAGAGGATTTTGTTGCAGTAATTAATTCACCTGATGGATATGTTGCCATATTAGCAGACAAAGATGGATTTACAAAGGCTCAATCAAAATCACTAGAAAAAAAAGAGGCATTATTAATTTACAAGAAATTAAGAGAATCTGGCATTCCAGAATATCCTGAAAAAGATATTCAGATTTGGTCAGAGCGACGTCCAACTGTACAAAACGAAATTTCGGAGTAATTATTTTGACGGTAGAACTATTTCAGTTCCTACATCCATACCTTTGATTGCTTTTTCAAGTGTTTTGATATCAGCTTTTAGTATTCGTGTCTTTATTTTAGAGCGTTCAATAATTTTTAGAGCTACTATATCCATCAAATCATAACCTCCTGCAAGAGAATCCTCATGAACAAGCATGTTTCTTAAATTCTTGAGTTCAATTCGTTTGAATTTTTTTGCATTTTTGAATTTGTTAGGGTCTCTATCATAAACACCATCAACATCTGTGGCATTAAGAAATTGTTCTGCATTGATTTTTTCAGCGATAAGAGCTGCAGTTCCATTGGTACTTTGTCCAGGATGTAAACCACCTGCAACAACAATCAAACCATCATCTACTGCATGTCTTACTTCTTGTAATGTTGTTGGTGGATGAGAATATGCTTTATTTTTTAAAGCATAAATCAAAAGTTTTGCATTTAGTCTAGAGATTTCGATTCCAAGCTCATCTAGTGTGGATTCGTCAGCTCCTGAAGATCTTGCATGAGCAATGTAATGTCTGGCAATATTTCCACCACCTGCAATAATTATTGGTTGACATATCTTACTAATCTTGACTAGAAATGAGGCGTAATCCTTGAGCATTTTTGTATTATCCATACTAAAAATTCGTCCTGAAAGTTTGATGACTACTCTTTTTTTCATTATTTTAAACCACCGAGGATTGATTTTGCGGCAATTTCAACTTTTTTTCTGTTCTTTTGATGTGTGTATATTCTAAGAATATTCATAAAACCAGAGATTGCTGAAACTACAGGAATTTGTGATATAGGCATCTCTTGAGCAGTTGACTTGCCATTTTCGTTTGAAATCAAAATGATATATTTTGATTCATTTTTTGATGGTGCAAGTGGAATTGATGGAGTAACAGAGCTGTCAACAAAAATTTCACTTTCATCAACTTTGGATTTTTTTGATATTGATGTTCTTAGCTCGTTAGTTCTAGCTTTTCCCAAATTAGTTCTACTAGTTAAAATTCGTTCAAATACACATTTTAACAATTTTCTGTTTTGATAATCTTCAGCAAATTGCCTAGCACGTTTTAATTTAGATGATTTTGATGAAATGAGTTTAGATAGTACGTATTCGTCTGTAAGTTTTACATATTCATTAATGTTAAAAGAGGTAAAACCAAACTCATCATCAGATAACCGTAATGCTTCTAAAAGCATAACTTCTGCGGCTCTTACTGTTTTATGAAAATATACTGCCTTGAACATTTGATAACGAGAATGCATCATAGATTCAAAAGAATATAGTGCCGATCTTTCTAGAGCAAGTTTTTTCTGATGTACGTCTAGGGATTGTGTTATTCTTTTATGATCAATTTGGGCATGTTCTGCACCAGTAAAGTAACCATCCCTTAACAAGTAATCCATCATATCAGCACTTAATGCTCCTGAAATAATTTCATTCATGTATTGCAATTTTGAATCACCAAAAGCTACTTTTGTAATGAGTTTTTTGTCATATCCATTTTTTGACAAGCTATCGCCAATTTCAGATTTTAAAATAATTTCCTTGCCAAAATCTTCATGGGAAAATTTTTTTTGTTGTATAATCTCTTCAAATAGATGTGAAAAAGGTCCATGACCTATATCATGTAAAAGTCCTGCAAGTCTCAAAACTTCTATATCATATGATTTCAAAATTCCTTTTTCATTTAAAGCCTGACCAGCTTGACTTGCAATATGCATAACACCCAAAGAATGCTCAAATCTAGTATGTTGTGCTGCAGGATATGTTAAATGAGCGCCAGAAAGTTGACGTATTCGCCTTAGTCTTTGAAAGATAGGAGTATCAATTATTTTTAGTTCATGATCATAAACGCGAATAAAATCATGTATTGGATCAACTATGTCTAGATAATTTTTTTTCATATGCCTATTTTCTTTGTAAATACTTTCAGAATATCTTTATGAACTTCTTGTTTTGGTTTTGATGCATCAATAATTTTCCAATGTTGATTCTTTGCAATAGTTCTATAAATTTTAGATATTTTTCTCAGGAATTCTTCATTTTTTTCAAATTTATCTCTATTAGTTTTTTTTCTATGAAATGATTCTCTTTGAGTTACGTCTAGTAAAATTACAAGATCAGCTTTTGGAAGTCCGGCATCTAGATTTTCTAGCCATTCACGTTTCATTCCGTTTGCCAAACCATAGATTAGATTAGATTGATAGTAGCGATTCATTATCAAAACAGAATTTTTTGATTGAGCTGCTAAAATTTCATTTAATTTCTCCCATCTGTTTGCAGCTAAAAGACAGTGAATCACCTGAGGAGGAAATTTTCTTTTACCATTAAGATATTTTGCAATTTCTTTTCCTATAGGTGTCTTATAATCAGGAAAGCTAAAGGTAGCAGTCTTGATTTTTCTTTGTTTTAATGCTTTTGCCAATAATGCAGTTTGAGTTTTCTTTCCTGCTTGGTCTCCACCCTCAATAACAATTATCATAAGTTACAGAACCAGAGAAATTAATTGATTAAAAATCTATCAAGGTTTATAACCAAAAATTAAGCACATATCTCAAAATGGGACTAGTAAAATCCATGGCAAAAGAAATGATAAAAGAGATCGGAAATAAATCAAGAGAATTTTATGAGTTTGTTTTACCGCCTGTAGATATGTACCTAGATAATGAAAAATTAACATTATTAATTGACCTGCCAGGATTTACAAAAAAAGACATCAAATTATCACTTGATGGAAATATTCTCTCCATTCAGGCACACAAAGAAATTTCTGATGAAAAAAATCAAAATATCATCTGCAATCAAAGACCCAACATCATAGATAAGAAAATTAGACTACCCATTGATCTTAGAGAAGAGCAAGTAAGTGCTGCAAAATATGAACATGGTGTATTAACAATTACAATCCCTGTTAAAAAACATGGAAAAGATATTTCAATAGAATAATCAACGCTTTCTGAAAATTGTAAAAATACTCATTATTATCAGAGAAGATATCATTCCAGTTATTCCTAGTGATTCATTAGATGTATACAAAACAGTAGAGCCAACAAATATTGCAGATGAGAGAATACTTCCAGAAAGCAAAATATTAGATTTTGGTTTAGCGTTTAAGAGTTGAATTGATCTGTTTTCATCAATAAATTTTTTGAGTTCTGGTGCAATTGAGATGGTAGCGTCAATTGATTTTGCAAATCTTTGAAAAGAATATTTTAGCTCTTCAATATATGCATCTTTGATCAAATGTTCTTCTTCTAAAATTTCTCTTAGTACTTTGACAAATTTAAAATCAACTTTATGTGTTTTGTAGATTCCTTCTATGATTGATGCCATTCTCATGTATAATGCTAGATTCTTTGGAAGAACAAATGGAAATTTGCTCATTGTTTTGTTTGCAAGTTCCATCAAACTTTGTACTTCCATTTCGTCTGGTTTTTTTCCATGCATTGCACGAATAGCCAGTTCTATTCCCTTCTCAATTACTGATCGGTTAAAATCAGGAGTTAGCATTCCAAGGTCAGCCATTGCATTTACAGTTCTTGGGGGATCTTTCTCAACTAAGGCAAGATAAAGTCTGATTAGTCTTAGTCTAGTTTCATTGTCTAGTCGTCCAACCATTCCATAGTCATAAAGAATGAGTTTTCCATCATCAGTTACTGAAATGTTTCCAGGATGAGGATCTGCGTGAAATAATGAATGACGTAAAAGCATGGTAAAAAAGACCTTGTGAACATCAACTACTAGTTTCTGCCTGTCAATTCCCTTCTCATCAAGTGCTTCTATATTGGTGATTTTGATGCCAGGAATGTATTCCATAGTAAGCACGTTTTTTGAAGAATAATCATCATAAACTGAAGGAATGACTATGTTGCTTTTTTTCATATCGTGTTTGATTTTTTTGAGATTTGCTGACTCGATGGTGTAATCCATCTCCTCATGAATTGTTTCAATAAATTGAGAAAGCATCGCTCTTGCAGAAAAACGCAAGTTTGGATCTACAAATCTTAATGCCATTGGAAGAATTTTTTTTAAGACTTTGAGATCCTCTTCAACAACTTTTTCAATACCTGGTCTTTTTACTTTAACAACAATTTCTTGGTCAGAGATTCTTCCACGATAAACCTGACCTAAAGATGCGCCAGAGAGAGGATTTGGATCTAGACTGTCAAATTTTTCATTGATTGGTCCTAGGTCATTTTCTATTATGGGTTTTACCTGATCAAATGGAGCTGCTGGAACATTGTCTTGCAGCTTAGCAAGTTCCTCCAAGTATGGTTGTGGCAAAATATCAGCTCGTGATGAAAGCCACTGTCCTAATTTTATGTAAACAGGTCCTAATGAAATGAAAGTGTTTAGAACTTTACGTGCGTTCTTGCGATATTTTTCTAGATCAATGTCTTTGCCCTCTTTTTTTACCCATTTTCTTCTATCTTTTCGTAATGCCAAAATTGAAGGAAGCAGTTTGATGAGTATCTTAATAGTTCTTACAGTAGACATGTTTACTCTAAATAACTTCTAATTTTTTTAGTCGCAACATATCCAACATATCCTGCAATAATAGAAGAAAGAAGTGTAGCTGTTACAGTTGATTTTTTTGTTTTGTTATTATTTAGAAATTTTTTTGCAATTTCAGAACCACCTATAATTGAACATGCTAACCCAATCAAAACTTCTGGAGCATCATAAACTAAATGACCAAGTGGGTTTTTTCTAGGATCAATTCTATCAGTATGAACTAGAAATTTATCGTCATATTCTCTAATGTGTAAATTACCATATCGAAATTGTTTTTTTGCACCATTTTTTTGTCCAAGCGTAGTTTCTTCTGCTCCTTCAAGCATGAATTCCCGTAATTCCTTTGGTACTTCAATTTCATCTCTTGGCATGAACGCAAGATCCATTATTTGCTTATAATCTTAGCCATGACAAAAATAGGAAATTAGTATCTTTTTCATGCTTGTTTAGCGAGAATTTATTTTTTGGATTTTGATTCTTTTAGTCTGTCCTTACCAAACAATACAAAACTTGTAATGAATACAATCAACATAGAAATTCCAGTAATGTAAGCATAGTTGAATCCGATTTCAGGATGATCACTTTCATGATAAATGGAGATCACATATGTAGCAACAAGTAAAATTACACCAACAATTGTTAGTTTTTGATGAACTTGCAATAATTCTGGTTCTTTTCTATGTATATGAATTTAGGAATTACAAAGATTCACAGAAATGGCGTTGTTATGAATCCCACTATACATCCTGCTAGAAAGAGAAATGTACTTTTTGACATGCCTGATTTACATTGTCTCAACATAATCATATAACAATAATGCAAATGTTCCAAAATAGGGAATCAGAAATTAAGTGATGTTACGGTTTGGATTCTGTCGTAGAGAGTTTCTTTATTACTTGTTCAAGTTCCGCTTTGTTGTCATTAATTACGCGTTTTAGTACTTCAATCTCTTGGTTTAGTTGTTCTAAATGGACATCATCAGAGTTGGCCATCTTAGCTTCCAACTCAGAAAGTAACTGTTGATTATATTGATTAATTTTTTCTAGTTCTTCTTTGTAGTTTTGTAATTTTTCGTATGGATCAGATTTTTCAATAGTTTGAACATAATTCTGATTAGTAAGATAACCAAAAGAAATTACAATGGTTCCTACAACTAGTACAGTAATCAATACAATAATAGTTAATCTCATTTTGAATCAGTTTTAGTTTTTTATTATTTCTAATTTAAAATTTGATTCTTAGCTAGCTGGAATTTTTGATTTTTTACGCCTACGAATCACATAGATTCCTATTGCTACTGCCATCACTATTGGAATAATTAGTTGCAAATCATTTCCAGATTCAGTTTTTGGTGGTTCTGATACAAATATTGTGGCATTCTGTGTAAGAAATATCTCATCTCTGAGACTATCTTTGTATCTTACAGTAAGTTTAATGTCATGTTCTCCATATCGTGGTTCACCATCAAATTCTAGTGGAATGTTAAATGGAACTGGAGAATCAGTTTCTACTTCGTCAATAAATTGAGTCTGCTTTTTGATGTTTGAATTATTTAATGGTTCAAGAGTTACAAAACCAAATAAGGCATCTTCGTTTCCTTCGTTAATTATTTCTCCAACAACCATTTGTGTGCCAGATAATTCAATTACTCCAATATCGTATATGGTAAGATCAATCAAACCTCTAATGTAAAAATCAACAATTTTAGAGATAATTTGCAGATCACCATGTGCATTATAATATCTAATAGATAATGGAATTCGTAAAGTGTCTTCTTTGAGAGTTTCCGGAACATATACTGTAGCGGTGAGATATCTAGAAGATTTAGGTTCAATATTTCCAACATCCCAATTAGATTCTAAAATTACAACGTTTTCTACATTGGTAGTTGATGAAGAAGTTGATGCAAGTTCTGTTTGAGTATTTGTAGCTACAATATCTACACTAGAAATTGGTGCAGTTCCATCATTTGAAATCTCAATTACCACGTCATTTGATTTCAAAGATGTAAGAAATGGATCTAATGCTTTAACATTGATTATACTGTCTCCAGTAATTTTGAAGTTAAAATCAGAAAAAGCAGTTCTTACTCCAGATTCTCTTAATCTAGAATAATCTACTTTAACAGTACCTGGATATTGTTGAATTCTAATATTTTTATCAATATTAACATAAAATGTTAGATGAAAGTTATCACCTGCCAAAGAACTAGAATCACTATCAGCAATTACTAGCGAACCAGGACCATCTGCTGAGGAAAATCCAATAGGAAGCGATAGTTGTCCTTTGATTCCAGTGATATCTTGGGTTCCCACATTTGCAAATACTACTGTAAACGGTACATTTTCATCGCCAGGATCAATCTCAATTTTCTCATCAATAGTTCCAAAATAGGCATCAAGTAATTTTACATCCCCAAACTCTCGCTCAAATGGAGACTGACCAAAACCGCCTGATTTTATTTGAGCAAATGAATTATCAATAATTGATGGAATAAAAAATAATATCATTAATGAAAATAGAATTTTATAATTTATCATACTAAAACCTCCATCTCAGACGGTAAATTTCCTTCAAATGCTTTTCCATCTTTAATTGTAATCACCCTATCAACATCTCCAAATTGATGTTGGTCGTGGGTAACAACAATAAATGTTTGATTTAGTTTTTTTGCCATTGATTTCATCAATTGAACAATTATTTCTGCAGTTACAGAGTCAAGATTTCCTGTTGGTTCATCAGCTAAAACAATCGAAGGATTGTTTATCAATCCTCTGGCAATTGCGGCTCTTTGTGCTTGTCCACCTGAAATTTTATTTGCCCTTTTGTTAATTTGATCAGCTAATCCAACTGCTGTTAGTAATTCTATAGCATTTTTTTCTGCAGAATCATTGGTTCCTGCAATTTCTCTTGGCAATAATACATTTTCAAGGACAGTTAGATCAGTTAAAAGATTTGAGAATTGAAAGATGAATCCTAATTTTTTGTTTCGAAATGATGAGATTTTATCATCTGTTAGATTTGTCGTATCTGTTCCATCAATGAAGACTTTACCAGTTGTTGGACGATCTAATAGTCCTATCATGTTAAGTAAAGTAGATTTTCCTGAACCAGAGCTGCCTACAATTAATACAAATTCTCCTTTTTCAATTGAAAATGAGACATTATCTAATGCTTTTATCTTATTTTCATCTGTTCCGTAAATTTTACTCAAATTACTAATTTCAAGTACTTTAGACAGTTCTCATCGCCTCCACTGGTAATAATTTAGTTGCTCTATACGATGGATATAATGAAGCAATTATTGCTAAAATAAATGATAATACAGCAGTCTGAATAATTTTTTCCCAGTTATAGCTCACTTCTAGTGGTAGGCTGTTATTGAATGACATTTTTGTTTCCTTTGCGTAAAAGGTATAGCCTAAACCTGCTGCAGTTCCAACTCCAGCACCAATTGCACCAATTATCATTCCCTGAAAAATAAAAATAATTAAAATGTCTTTTCTTGTTGCACCTATTGATCTCATTACACCTATTTCTCTAGTTTTTCCATTAACTAACATCATTTGAATTGTAACAATAGCAAAGGCTGATGACATCATTCCAAAATATCCAATCATGTTTATCATTGCAATACCAGATCTGAATCCAGCTAGTTGTTCTTCAGCAGATTCTTCTATTGTTTCTGCAAGAAAATCATCGTTAGGAAAAGCAGCTAAAAAGAAATTTTTTACATCACTGGCTTTTGATGGATCGTTGAGTTTTACCATAATTGAACCTGTATCACCATCTCTATTCATTAAATCACGTAAAGTATCAATGTGAACAACTACACTGTAATCAAAGCCTTGACCACCAGGAGATTTTGCTATTCCAGTAACTACAAATCTCTTAATTTGATCTTGTCCATATCTATCAACAATCTTTATTTTTAGACTATCACCTACTTGAGCACCTCCAAGATCTCTTGCAACATTTGAACCTAATACAATAGAATTTCTCGAAAAAACATATTGTCCATCAGATACAGTCTCATGGACAGTAGAAGCTCGAATATCTCGTAATGGATCAACTCCTACAATAGGAATTCTTGTTTCTTCATGTAATGTACCAAATTTTGTCATGTTAATTGATGCCGTCGATGACAACCGCGGAGTAGCCGCTTCTACATATGGAATTCTTTCAAACCAATTAACTAAGGCTTGATCCGATTTATCGATATAATCTTCCTCATCTGTAATTAGAACATCACCGTTTCTATAATTTGAGATATCTCTAACAATTGCATCAAACAACCCCTGAAAAATTACAAAATTAACATGAATTACTAAAATTCCAATTGTTACAGCTAAAACTGCACCAATGAGACTTCCCCTTTTGTTAAATAGCATTCTTTTTGCTAAACGCAGTCGATATTCCACAAGAGGATTAGAAATAGTCTAATATTTAATGTATTTTATGTATAATACTAATATTATAGACAATTTTATATCTTATTAGTAACTTACAAACATTATGAAGATGGTTCAGGTGATAGATTGGACAATTTAGATATCAAAATTTTAGGTAGGCTCTTGAACAATTGTAGAGAATCAGATAGACAGATTGGAAAAGAATTAGGGATTTCAGGAGGTGCCATTAGAGCACGAATTAAAAAAATGCAAGATAGAAAGATAATTGAGAAATTTACCATTAAAGTTGAGCCGCCAGTTTTGGGATTTGGTGTTTTGTACATAGTAGTTTCAGGTCAAAACATCAAAGAGATTTTAGAGCAAATTAGATTAGTTGGAGAGCCATTTTTTGTTGTACCATGTGTTGGTGGAATTACAGTTTGTAGTATTGTAGTAAAAGAAAATTTGCAACAAAAAATTACACTTGCAAATAAATTAATGAAAGATGTTAGAATATTATCTATTTTTGAAGCAGAAAATCCAGGATTCAGTTCTAATTTAACTAAAACAGATTTAGAAGTTCTAGAGATATTGATAAAAGAGCCAAGACAAAAAATTGAAAATATATCAAAAGATACAGGATTATCCACAAAAACTGTTACAAGATGTATTGATAAACTACAAGAAAATGATGGTATTCAGTTTACAGTAATTTATGATCCAACAAAAATTGAGGATTTTATTCCACATGCCATACTTGCCTGGATTGAAGGGGATCTTAGAGAAACACTAGAAAAAATGAATGATGAGTTTCATGAGTCATATATGCAGATACCGTTTATTGCAAAAAATCAAATTGTATTATTTATGTATAGTCGCGATATATTTGAAATGGATGAATTAACTCAAAGAGTTAGAAATATGGATAATGTAAGATCTGCAGATCTATTTATTCCAAAAAAGATATCTTTTCCATTAAAATGGTTAGAACAAGCTATTAATGATGCCAAGAAATCATCTACGCTTCATCTTTCATATCAAACAAATTAAATAATAATAAAATTTAGAATTAGATATGAAAAAGAAAAAGATCTATGAAGGTAAAATTTTAGGTCTGAGTGTTTATGATTTAGTAATTGAGGATAGAAAAGTAAAACGCGAGATGATAGAGCATAGAGGAGCAGCTGCAATGTTAGCATTTGATGAAAATAACAAAGTAATTCTTGTAAAACAACATAGATTTCCTCACGGATATGTAATTGAGATTCCTGCAGGGACGCTAGAAAAAAGAGAAGACCCAAAGAAATGTGCATTTAGAGAATTAGAAGAAGAAACTGGGTATAGAGCTAAAAAAATGACACCGTTAATCACCTACTATCCATCCATAGGCTACAACACTGAGGCTATTCACTGCTTTGTAGCTTCAGGACTAAAGAAAATTGCAGATTTGAAGCTAGATGAAGATGAAATATTATCTGTTGTAAAGATAGACCTTAAAAAAGTGATTTCAATGATAAAAAATGGAAAAATACAGGATTCAAAAACAATTTGTGCAGTATTGACATATGCTGCAAAAAAGAAATTGTACTAATTATTTATTGTAAATAGGCTGTACAAGATCTGCAACATCAGCCCAAGATTTCGCAATTCGCTCAAACATATAAACAAGATCAAGAAGATCAATAGGAATTTGTTTTTTATTTCCTATACTAGTTCTTAGTTTAGAAAGATTTTCTTGATATTTTTTATGTAATGATATAGCTTCTATTGCTAAACGTCTATCAGGTTTGGTAAAAGCGTCAATAGACTTTTCTGCAAGAACATTAAAATTTTGTACTATATCAAAAATTTTCTTCAGATGTTCATTAGATAAAGAAGAATTATAAATAAAATTAGCAAGTTCTACTATTGTGTCACCTGCATTTTCTAAAAGGTTAGCAGCTACTCTGTAATCTAAAATATCAATATTTTCTAAATTAAATACATTAGCTAATTTTTTATCAACAAGTGTACTCCTGATTAAACGTACTAGAAGAAAATATTGTCTATTAACCTCAACATCTCTTTTTGATAATGTTTGTAAATTAGATTTATCGTCTAAAATTAATCCATTTGATACATCGTCATACATTCCAAGTGCAATAGAACTCATTCTTTTTAGAATTTTTTCTGGATTTAGGGTTGTGGCATCTAAAAGAAATTGCATGTTAATATTTGAAGCATCTTCTTCAATAATCTCCATACCAACTAATCGTCTCATCGAGTTTCGGATTTTTTCTCTATCCTCACCAGGTATGATCGATTTTGAAGTGATTTGTATAATGTCATATCCTAAAAGATAAGCTCCAGTAATGTCAGCTACAATATTTTCATCTTTAGGTAACGGATATGAAATTACAAGTTCTTTTGTAGGACGCATTTCTCTGTTTGCAGAAATTGAGATGGTATCTTGCCCAGTTTCTAGCTCAACTTGATTACTTTTATCGAGATTATTGGCAACTACCCATTCTTTAGGTAATGAAACTAGGATGCTACTACCAATCCTTTGTAGGCGTCGAATGAATTTAGTCAATTTATACTAATATAATTAATTTAAGCCATATTCTTATATTTTGTGTAAAATTTAAACTGAGATTAATGGAGGCAACTGCATTTTGTCCTGCACATATTACAGGTTTTTTCAAAGCTTATTTGGATGAAAATGATCAAAAAAATCCTGAAAAATTAGGTTCAATGGGGGCAGGATTTTCAATTAGAGAGGGAGTCACTACTCATATCAATATTTTACCTAGAATTAATCAAGATTCTAACTTTAAAATTACTACTATAGGTTATCAATCAGACAAAACAGATATTTCAGAATATGTATTAAATGAATTTCTGAAGCTTGGAAATTTTGAAAATATATTTTTTGATATTCAACATGAGATCACCATACCAGTTGGGTATGGTTTAGGTTCTAGCAGTGCTGTTGCATTATCATTATCATATGCACTAGATCATGCACTTAAAACAAGATTAGATCATACAGCTATTGGTCAGATTGCACATAATGCAGAGATAAATTGTAAGACAGGATTAGGTGATGTTTTGGCATCATATCACGGTGGTTTTGAAATAAGAGTTAAACCAGGAGCACCAGGAATAGGTCAAGTAGAAAAAATCAACACAAAAGATATTTCTATAATTATGATTTGTTTTTCACCAATTTCAACAAATAAGTTCATCAAAGAACGCCTTTCTCAAATTAATGGTCTTGGTGGAAAAATGGTAAACAGATTATTAGAATCAAAGAATTATGAACATTTTCAGGATATGTCTTTGGAATTTGCAAAATATGTTCAAGTAATGACTTTGAGAATGGAAAAACTAATTCAAGAATTGGCTTCAAATGGAATAAAATGTGGTGTTGCACTATTTGGTGAAACTGTATTTACAATGATACCAAAAGAGAAAGAAAAGTATGTTCTACAAATTTTAGAAAAATATCCTGAAGGAATAATCATAAGATCGGAATTAGATAATCTGGGAGCAAGAGTACTCAGTAATTAATTGAATGTTGATGTCTTTAATTCCAAAATCGCATCCTAGAGCAAAGTCTCTTTTAATTCGAGAAAAACTTGTTACTGGATTTGATCAGGGATTAGTAGCTAAAGAAGGTCTCTTAGCACATGGTAGAGGAGAGGCTTTTGATTATTTACTTGGTGAAAAAACAAGCAGGACTGCAAAACTAGCAATCAGAGCAGCTGCTGCACAAATTCTTTTGGCAGATTTACCTGTAATCTCTGTTAATGGCAATATTGCTGCATTATGTCCAAAAGAAATAGTCAGACTTGCCAATACATCAAGGGCAAAAATCGAAGTAAATTTGTTTTATGCTAATGAAAAACGAAAACAGAATATCATAAAGACCCTCAAAAAGAGTGGTGCAAAGGAGATTTTAGGCACAAATCGCAATTTATCAACTACATTACCAGGATTAGATTCAGCAAGAAGAACAGTTGATAAAAATGGGATTTTTGCAGCTGATGTGGTAATTGTTCCATTAGAAGATGGTGATAGAACTATGGCATTAAGAAGAGCGGGAAAAACAGTCATAACATTTGATCTAAATCCACTTTCAAGAACTTCACAAACTGCCAACATAACAATAGTAGATAATGTTACACGAGCAATGGATTTGCTAACTATAACATGTAAAAAATTATCGAACAAGAATAAGAAGACACTTAAAAAAATTGTTCATGACTTTAATAACAAAAAAAATCTCTCAGACAATATTATTGAAATTAGAGATAATCTAACAAGGAGGCTACATATTGCATAAATCAGTTTATGATATTATTAAAATGAAAAAAGATGGGAAAAAGATATCAGCAATTACAAGTTATGATTATACGCTTGCATCATTATGTGATAAATCTGGAATAGACATACTACTTGTTGGGGATAGTGCAGGGATGGTAATGCTTGGTTATGAAAATACTATTCCGGTAACAATGGATCAAATGTGTATGTTTACAGAAGCAGTCAGTAGGGCAAGAAAAAATTCTTTGTTGGTTGCAGATTTACCATTTATGTCATATCAAGCAAGCATTGAAGATGCAATAAAAAATTCAGGGAGGTTAATACAAGCAGGAGCTGATGCAGTAAAACTTGAGGGTGGAATTTCTATGTCAGAAACGATCAGTGCAATTGTAGATGTTGGAATTCCAGTAATGGGACATATTGGTTTGCAACCACAAACAACAATGTTATCAGAAGGATACAAAGTACAAGGAAGAACAAAAGACACTGCAATAAAACTAATTGAAGATGCAAAAGAGCTTGAAGAAGCTGGCGTATTCAGCATTGCATTAGAAATGATAAGTCATGAAGTTGCACAAATAATTTCTGAAACTATCAGCGTACCTACTATTGGAATTGGATCAGGTGTTGGTTGTAATGGCCAGGTATTAGTCGTACAAGATTTGTTAGGTATGTTTGAAAAAATCAAACCAAGATTTGCAAAAAGATACTTGAATTTATCTGAGGATATTGTAAAAGCACTTGAAAACTATAAAAATGATGTAGAATCAGGCACGTTTCCTGCTCAAGAGAATTGGTTTTCAATGGATGATAATGAGTTTAAAAAATTACGAGAGCAAATTGGTAGCTAAAAAGAAAATTATCAAGAATCATCCTTCATTAGATATTGTAGGTTCTTATGGTGTTGAACTTTCTGAGAAAAAAATTGTTCTTTGTGTTGCTGGAAGCGTTGCAGCATACAAAGCAATTGAGTTAGCAAGATTACTAATGAGACATGGTGCTGATGTTACCTGTGTTACAAGTGATGCAGTTACAAAACTAGTACAGCCCGATTATTTTAAGTGGGCAACAGGAAACGAAGTTATAACAAAATTAACAGGAGAATTAGAACATATTAAATTAGCAGATTATAATCAATCAGATCTTATTATAGTCTATCCAGCTACTGCAAATACACTTGGAAAATTAGCTAATGGTATTGATGATACACCGATATCAACAGTTCTTACAGTGGGATTTGGATCAAAGATTCCAATTTTGATGTGTCTTGCCATGCATGCAGCCATGTACGATAATGCAGCTGTAAAAAAGAATATGGAATTTTTAAAAAATAAAATTGAATTTCTGACACCACAAATGATTGAAGGAAAAGCAAAAGCAACTGAACCAGAAGAGGTTTTAGAGTATGTATTAAGAAAATTTGGATTTTCATCTATTTTAAAAAATAAAAAAGTGTTAATGACTGCTGGACCAACAATTGAGTATATTGATCCTATTCGTATAATTACAAATCAGAGTTCGGGAAAAACTGGCGTATTGTTGGCTTCAGAATTAATTTCTGCAGGAGCTAAAGTTACTTTAGTTTATGGTCCTGGAATTGAAAAACCACCAAAGGGTGCAAAAATAATTAAAATTTCTACTAGTAAAGAAATGTTTGATGTTGTGAAAAAAGAGCTGAATAAAGAATTTGACATAGTAATAATGGCAGCTGCTATATCAGACTATACCCCAGAGAATCCTAGTAAAAATAAAATAAAAAGTACCAAAAATAAAATAAAAATTAGCCTCAAGAAAGCACCAAAAATCATTGATCAAATTAAAAGATATCAAAAAAATGTTTTTTTGGTTGGTTTTAAAGCAGAAGCAAATCTTTCAAAAAATGAGTTAATTACACTATCTAGGAAAAAAATGAATGAATCAGATGCAGATATGATCGTTGCAAACGATATAGGTTCGATTAGATATAGAAAAAATCCTGAAAGTAACGAAGTGTTAGTTATAGATTCACATAAAGTAATTTCTTCGGGATGGATAAAAAAAGAAAAAATTGCCAAATTTATCAGAAAAGAAATAGAGCAACGATTAAAAACTTAAAATGAAAAAATCTGAAATTAGAAAACTTGTTGCAGAATATAAAGAAATTAAATTAAAGATAAAAAAAGTACAAAATAAAAAAATATTAGAAAAATTAAAAGAAATTGAACATAGATATTTTCATGAAACAGGAAGAATTATTCAATCTGATTTCAAAGAGATTACATAAAATACATCATAAATTAACAAAGACATGGTGAAATTCAGTTATACAGAATATAAGCAAAGGAATATGAAAATATGGAATGAGATAGCACCACGATATCATAAAAGATGGGCAAGTGTAAGTGAGGGTCCATTTCAGAGTACTTCCAAATTAGTTCAGCTAGTTAATGTAAGTAAAGGCAATAGTGTTTTAGATCTTGCATGTGGTACTGGAGTGGTCACAAAAAAAATTAGAGATAAAGTTGGAAATTCAGGATATGTTGTTGGAGCAGATGCTTCAGTTGCCGCAATTAAAATTGCAAAAAAATGGAATGGATTAAAATCTAATTTAGATTTTGTAAATATTGATGCTGAAAAATTTAGTTTTTCTCATGAATTTGATATAGTAACATGTCAGTATGCATTATTCTTTTTTCCTAATGCACTAAAAGCATTAAGAAACATTAGAAATAGCCTCAAAAAAACGGGAACACTTGGGATATCTGTTCATGGACACAAGGATAAAGTTCCATTTTTTAGTAATATTTTAGATGCCGTAACAGAGTTTATTCCGGATTATGTACCACCTGGTTCACCCAATATGGATAGATTTGGAACAAAAAATGCGTTAAACAATGAAGTTAGAAAGGCTGGATTCTCAAAAATTTCAATAAAGGAGTTTACTTTTAGTTATAGTCCAGGAAAATTTGATGATTATTGGAGAAATTATCTAAAATATATTGCCAAACCACTCAAAGAAAAATTAAATTCACTAGATACATCTAAAAGAAAAGAATTGAAACAAGCAGTCAAACAAAATACTATTCCACATACTAAAAAAAATGGAGTGATTGTATTTCCTTGGCAAGTTTTAATTTTAACTGCAAAATACTAATTGATGACAAGGATACAAAATGGACAAAGATACCAAAAAGAAAGAAGAAAAACCAAAAAAATCAGAGTTCAAGGCATTCCTAAAGAAAAGAGCCCCAATTTATCTAGGTATAATAGGAATACTAGTGATTTTTGTAATTCCAGAATTAACAAAAAGTGATTTACAAAGTAGTTTTCCCGATAATTTAACAGATGAACAAAAACAAATTGTGGAAATTTTAATGTCATATAATGGTCCAAATGAAAAAGGACTGACTGTAATGAATGCTATAATTGAACAAATTGCAACAGAATACCCTGATGAAAAGATATATGATAATAAAAAGACAAAAGTGGATCTTGTTGTTTCTAGCACGGATGAATCTACTGAAAATATTTACAAAGTGATTTTGACATTTGAATCCTATAAAGGAAAGATAGAATATGTTTGGAATGTAAATTCAAATACAAAAGAAATTGAGGCTAAAAATCCAACTGCAAAACATGTAATTGATATTGTAAACTATTATGATTAAAATTAGATGGTAATTAGATCTTTTGTAAATCTGTGCATAATAACTGGTTTGTCTTTTACAATTAAAGAGTCTTCAATTCTAACTCCAAATTTGTTTGGTATGTAGATTCCAGGCTCTACTGTAATTGCCATATTTTCTTTTAGCTTGGTGTCGCTTCGGTATGAAATAGTAGGTAACTCATGGACTTCAAGTCCTATACCATGACCTGTTGAATGAATAAAGTATTTTCCATAGTTTTGTTCTTCAATGTATTTTCTACATGCAAAATCTATATCTTTACAATCAACATTTGGTTTAACAGCTTTCAATCCAAGTTTTTGTGATTCTTTTACAATTTCATAAACTTGTTTTTCTTGAGCAGATATTTTTCCAATTGCAAATGTTCTTGTTGCATCTGAGACATATCCTTTGTATCTTAATGTAAGATCAACAACTACAAGATCTCCTTTTTTGAATTTTCTATCAGTTACTTGTGCATGTGGTAAAGATCCATTTGGTCCTCCAGCTATAATCAAAGGATTAAGAGTAGATTTGTATCCAGTATCAAACATTTTTTGCTCCATTGCATATGACATCAAGATTGTTTGTAGTTCAGATTCTTTTTGGCCTACTTTCATTTTTTTATAACAAATATCATACATTTCATCAATTATTTTTGAAGCTTTTTTTAGAATACTGATCTCTTTTTCATCTTTGATTATACGAGAATTGTAAAATGGTTCAGTAGATGATTTTATTGTAGGAATGGATTTTTTGAGAGATGTCATTATAGAATAATTTTGGCAATCAGTGCAAACTTTCTTTTTTTTGATTTTATTAGTT
>JAICOU010000064.1 GCA_025930495.1 Nitrososphaeraceae archaeon | reverse complement strand
TTTACAAGTTCTATTCCATTATCATGTAAAATCTCTGCAACATAAGATACTACATCTGATTGATTCTGGTTTGCTGGAATTGAAATTCTAATCTTTGCAAGACCCGTACTAAACATATTTTCTCTATTTGGTATATTTTCAAAGATTTGTCTAATGCTTTCTATATCTTCTGTAAAGAATCTAAACGAATCAGATAATCTAAAAAATTCATAATTGCTAGTAATTTTTGAAAATTTATCCAAAATTAATGTAGGATCCAATTCTGCAGAATCTTTTTTTGAAAATTTAATATCCATCATTCCATCAGTTAATACAAGTCTTGCATTTTTCAAAACAGATTCTTCTTTGATATTCTCTTTGATTTCAAATGAATCTGCATATCGTTTTATGGCAACTACAATTGTATTGAGATTTACAGAACTACCTAAGACCTTTTCAATTTCTGGCTGAATCTTTACAGCCAGCGCTGTATAGTTAACCAAATCCATCTTCATACAATCATAAATTGAACGATTTCTAGTGATAATTTCCCTGACTATTTCAGGAATAGACATAGTAATCTTCATCAAACATAATTAGGTGATGTCAATTATAATAGTATTATGTAAGAAATTACCTAAATATCCATAATATTTATATAATGTAATATACATTACATATAGCAGATAAATATGACAATATTTGATGATGAATTTGATAGAATCTTCAAGAAAATGTCAAGCTCTTTTTTTGATATAGATGACATAGCTGAAGAATTCAAGGGAAGAGGTTTCAACTCTAGTCCATTTTATTATGGCTATACAATGACTGTTGGTCCTAACGGAAAACCTGTTGTAAAAGAATATGGAAATGTAAAACCAGAATTACTTCCATCAACTGATATCAGAGAACCGATTGTAGATGTAATTGTAGATGAAAAAGAAAAACTGGTAAAACTTGTAGCCGAGATACCAGGAGTTGAAAAAACAGATGTTAAAATTCTTGTACAAGACAAGTTTGTAGATATTTCTGCAGAACACGGTGAAAAGAAATATCACGTAAAAGTTCCAATCAAACACAAAGTTGATGAAAACTCTGCAAAAGCTTCTTACAAAAATGGAATTCTTGAACTAGTCTTTAAGTTAATTGAAGATGAGAAGCCAAAAGGCAAAAAGGTGGAGGTTGAATAAACCTCACTAATTTTTATGGAGAAAAAATGAGTGAAATTATTTTAAAAGTAATTGAAATTCCACAACAGCATGTTGGAAGAGGAAGAGCTATAGTTGATCCTAAAATAATTGAAGATACTAAATGGAAACCAGGACAAATTTTAGAATTAACACACAACAAAAAAACACATGTAAAACTTTGGCCTGGTTCTCCTGAAGAATACGGTACTGGTATTATCAAAATTGATGGAATGACCAGACAAAATATTGGAGCTGGAATTGGCGATAATATTTCTATAAAATCAGTAGAAGCTGCTGATGCTGAACAAATTACTTTATCTCCAACTGAAAAATTATCCATTGATGAAGAACAATTACATGATGTCATGATTACAAATTTCCAAAATTATGTTTTTACTGTTCATGATTCAATCCAACTACCAACCCAAATGGGTGGAAAAATACAATTTGTAATAACCAATACAAAACCATCAAAACCAGTAATTGTAACTGAAAGTACAATTTTCAAGCTTGGTCCTATGACAAAAGCAGTTGATTCAACTATTCCACGAATTACATATGATGAATTAGGAGGTTTGAAAAATGAAGTTCAAAAAATCCGTGAGATGGTAGAATTACCCATGAGACATCCAGAATTATTTGAGAAAATAGGCGTGGAAGCACCAAAAGGTGTGTTATTGTATGGTCCTCCAGGAACTGGAAAAACTCTATTGGCAAAAGCAGTTGCTGGCGAGACTAGTGCTCACTTTATTTCACTTAGCGGACCTGAAATTATGGGAAAGTATTACGGAGAAAGTGAGGAAAGAATCAGAGAGATTTTCAAACAAGCAGAAGAAAATTCTCCAAGTATTGTATTCATTGATGAAATTGATTCAATTGCCCCAAAACGAGATGAGGTTTCTGGAGAAGTTGAAAAAAGAATTGTTTCTCAACTTTTGACATTAATGGATGGTATGAAAAGCAGGGGTAAAGTTGTAGTGATTGCAGCTACTAACAGACCAGACTCAATTGATCCTGCTCTTAGAAGACCAGGTAGATTTGATAGAGAAATTGAAATTGGAATTCCAGATGATGAGGGAAGATATGACATCCTCTCAATTCATACACGTGGAATGCCAATTGATGAAAAAGTAGATCTCAAACAAATTGCAAAAGTAACACATGGATTTGTAGGAGCTGATCTTGAAATATTATCCAAAGAAGCAGCAATGCGATCTTTACGAAGAATTTTACCTGAAATTAATCTTAGTGAAGAAAAAGTTTCTACAGAAATTCTCCAAAAAATTAAGATTACAAGTGATGACTTTAGAGATGCACTAAAAGAAGTAAGACCAAGTGCATTACGAGAAGTCCAAGTACAAATCCCAAATGTTGACTGGAATGATGTAGGTGGTCTTGATGAATTAAAAGAAGAATTACGTGAAGCTGTGGAATGGCCAATTAAACACAAAGAAGCTTTTGAGTATGTTGATGTAGAAGCACCAAAGGGAATCTTACTTCATGGTCCACCTGGAACTGGAAAAACAATGATTGCAAAAGCATTGGCAACAATGACTGATTCCAACTTTATCAGCATTAAAGGTCCAGAGTTACTCTCAAAATGGGTAGGTGAATCTGAAAAAGGTGTAAGAGAAATTTTTAGAAAAGCTCGTCAGGCAGCACCATGTATAATATTTCTTGATGAAGTAGATGCACTTGTACCAAGAAGAGGCAGTGGTGATTCAGGTTCACATGTTACTGAAAATGTTGTATCTCAAATTCTCACTGAAATTGATGGACTAGAAGAATTACATAATGTCTTGATAATTGGTGCTACAAACAGACTTGATATTGTTGATGAGGCATTACTTAGACCTGGCAGATTTGATAGAATTATTGAGGTGCTAAATCCAGATTCTAAAGGCAGAGAACAGATATTCAGAATTCATTCCAAAAAGAAACCACTAGCAAGCGATGTCAACATAACAAAAATTGTTGAATTAACAAATGGATTTAGTGGCGCTGAGATGGCTGCTATAACAAACAGAGCCGCTATTCTTGCATTAAAAAGACATGTTAACACAAAATCAGAAAATATCAAAGCCATCAAAATAACACAACAAGATCTACTTGACTCCATTGATAAGGTAAAGCCTAGGAAAAAAGAATCACCTATGATTCAATCCATAAAATAGTCTAAATACTATAAGGATAACTCCAAATTATGAAACTCTATCTTGATTTTGAGCCATGCAAAGAATGTAACACCATGATGAATGAACTAAGTAGTCCTGAAATGTTATTTGCAGATGCAAAGAAAAGAGCTGATGAATCTGCAAAATTCCTACGACATCTCACATATAATCACAATGAAGTAGTACAGGCTGTAATGGAAGATCTACCTAAACAAAAAAGAGATCAAGAATTTGATTTCTTTAAATAACTAGATTCATCTATTAGCCTGATCTAATATGAAAATTAAAACAACACTGACATTCTTTTTTAATACATTCTAAATCAATACCATGATTACATATTCCACATTCACAATGAATTAATTTCACACTCATTTTCTTAATCCTCTGTAATTTTGAGTGTTTTTCTAATTAATGTCACTCTGTTTCTTATAGTGACATCACTTACTCCAGATTCCTTTGAAAACTTCTTTTGACTGATTTTTTCTCCATTAATTATACATGCAATATACAAAGAAGCAGCTGCTTGTGCTACAGGATGTTTTCCTGCAATTATTTCCTCGGATTCACAACGTTTTAGGATATCAAATGCATCTCGCTTTGTTTTTTCTTTCAAATTCATATTATTTGAAATCTTGGAAATAAACGATGAAATATCATATTGATTTAGCTTTAATCCAAGCTTTTTGATGATTGTTCTTAAATCCCTAGATAGGATTCTTCTTTCAATGTTTCCTGCATTAGCGATATCATCTAACGTTCTA
Organism: Nitrososphaeraceae archaeon; assembly: GCA_025930495.1. Lineage (GTDB taxonomy): Archaea > Thermoproteota > Nitrososphaeria > Nitrososphaerales > Nitrosopumilaceae > Nitrosarchaeum. The sequence continues at coordinate 2,429 of JAICOU010000064.1, read as the reverse complement.
GGTATGTTATTCTCTCTACATGCAGCATACAAAGATGCAGAAACCAAAGAGGCCATGGTTCTACCTCTTGTGAGTTTTGCACTAACTGTTTTTCTGTAAATATATGCTGCACTTTCAACCACATTATCCGATATTCCTAGTTTTGTTTTCATTCCATTCAATAAAGTAAAAGCTTTACTTAACGCTGCAGTTGATCGTGACTTACTTCTCTGATCCCATACACGTAGTCTATTAAATTCGTATTTTGTTTTACTTGATAAAGCATTACCTGAAAAATCTTTGTTTACACCAATTACAGTTGATAATCCTTTATCATGCATTGTTAATGACGTCGCAGGACCTGTTCTTGTTAACTTCATGAAATCTTCTTGACTGTAACCATTACTTTCATGTGAAGTGTCAGCTATGTTTTGCACTAGTACAAGACCGCATCCTCCACAAAACATTTCTCCCCTCTCAGAATCTGTTATTATGGGATAGGTTTTGCAAGTATCTAGTTGACACTTGATATCATAATCATTCGAATAATTTTCTAACACTATTAACTGGTATTGTCATTAATACAATAAAAATAGATTGAAACAGGTAATTTTATAACTAAAATTAAACTTTGATTACAAAAAATTCCTCCAACTCTGTTAAAAGTAATTTCTATTTGATATAGAAACTACATTGTAATAAATGTTAAAAATAGAATTTGTTAAGCAAAATTAAAAATATGATAAAAGCAACTATTCTTTTCTAATAGACTCTAAAGAGTGACCACGATTAACAATCATCTGAGTGATTGCCTCAGTTGTATACTCAATTCCGTGTTCTTCTGCAAAATGCATCCTTAGTTTTTCGAGTAATGCAATGTTCTTTGCTCCATCTAAAACAAAGTCGCATTCAAATCCATAATCTTGACATTGTAGTTTAAGCGTCATTCATTCTGCACAAACTATCGAACCTATAAAAATCCTAAGTTTTATGTTCAAAATAGATATTGACATTAGTCTTATGAATACAAAATCATGACTAAATAACACTAATAATCTCTAATAACACGAAAATTCGAAGTAAATAATGAAAGGTTTGGAACTTGTATTTTTGGCAGGAGGATCTGTACTTGGAGCTTTTCTAAGATATAAAATCACAGAATCTCCATTATTGTTCAATACTTTACCTCTTAATGTTTTGATTGTTAATGTACTTGGGGCATTTATCCTAGGAATGTTTGTCATTTTATCAGAACAATGGAATCTTGATGGAAGATATTCCCTCTTAACTGCAGTTGGTTTTTGTGGTTCACTTACTACCATGTCATCATTTGCACTTGACTCTAGTAATCTGTTAGATAATCATCATTATGGTACTCTAGTTGTTAATCTTGTAGCAAACACAGGATTATCTATTGGTGCATTAATTGGTGGAAAATCACTAATGGCTGCTATAATAAATGGTTAATCAACTGTAAAAATTTGCTTGTACATTTCTTTTATTGATTATTCATTAGTTTAGACTAATTCACCTAGAAAGTGAACAACTTTGTTTACAACAATTACTGTTCTATTTTTAGGAACATGAAATAGTTTTTCTGAATTATCTGATGATTGAATTATTAACTTAGAATAAGGATCCTTGAGAGATTTGTATAGAACTCCTTTATCTCCTACTGATTGAGACCAATGTGTACCTTGTAAAAATGATATAGTTTCAAATTTAATTACATGATAAGAAAAAACCATTTCAAATTCACTATTCTTTTTGCATTCTAGTAATTATTTGAAGAACTGATCTATCTGATCTCTATATTTGTAAGCTATTTTTGCAAACTCTGAAAAATCTTCAGCTGTTGGATACTTCATTCTCATTGCATATTGATTAATAAAAACAGATATTGCACTACCTACAATTATATTGTAAATTCCATCTGCTAAATTTTTTGAATAAGGAAACACTATTTTGATGATAGGAAGATATGTTTCAGTCTGAGAAATCATTAATTTAATATTTTTTTCAACATATTCTTGAATGTCATCTGGAATTGCCATAACTATTACTAGGATTGATTTCTTATAACGTTTTATTATATAATATGAATTAGATATGAGCTGGTCATTTTTCATTTAAACAACTATTAAAGGAAATTTTAATCGATTCATGCCAACCAAAAATATCAAATCACAAATAACCGAAAATACAACAATTACAACAAGAACCAAATTGAATTTATAACACCAAAAGGAATTTTGATTATTGACTGAATTAAACAAAAAAGTATTTGGAAGAATCACTACAAAAGAAATCATAGGAGCAATTCCACCTGCAATTCCTGATACAAAGAAATTATTGGAAAATGAATTTCAAAACTTGATTAACGAACTTAAATCCCAAACTAAAGATGATTTGAAAAAGTTGTTAAAAGAACAACAAATAGCAAATAAACA
>JAICOU010000005.1 GCA_025930495.1 Nitrososphaeraceae archaeon | reverse complement strand
GCAATATTGATTTCATCTTTACCCCATTCAGCTTGATATGCACCTGCGATTGATATTGCTGGGTGTACACCTATAGTTACTGCAATTTTGAGATCTTCATGGTGTTCTTTTGCATCAATAAAACATCGATGTAGATGTCTTCCTTCAACCATTCTAATTGAAAAATGAGTTTTATCAATTGGCATCATCCTATGAAATGATGAGTTTTGCTCTCCAGTTTCAGGATTCTTGACATACGCAATTGAAGAGGTTATGAAAGGTCCAGATTCTTTTTCAAAATGGGTAACAATAGGCATGATTGATATGTTTCTTGATTTATTTTCCATGAATTTCCCAGAGAAAACAACTTTAGGTTTTTTTGCTTTTTTAATGGCAGAGATCATATTTTCATGTATTTTTTCTTCTGTGCTGCCAATTGCTTGAGCAAATCTTTTTCTAGTACCAACAAGATTAGCAACTAAATTAAAATCACTTTCTGCAATATTCTCAAATAAAACTGCATTAGAACCATCAACTTTTGCAGTGATTCCTGCAATTTCATATTTTGTTGAAACCTTTGTTTTAATAATTTTAAGATCACCACTCTTTCTTATTAGTGAAAGATAATTTCGTAAATCAGTCAATTCTGAACCATCTCCATAATTTCTGTCATTATAGCTTTTGCAGTATCTGGTTCTAATTCTTTTTGAATAAATGCTGTAACAACTGCAATGCCTTTCATTCTGGTACTAATTCTTTCTGCAGTTAATTTTAGAAACAGAGATTCTGATCTGGATGGGATTATAGTTGTAGTAATAGCAGTTGGACCAGTAGCCAATGAAACGACCATTGATCCTAATTTGTTAATTCCTTCAGTTATAGAAACAAAATATCCATTCTCAAATTTAAGAATCTGTAAAGAAAAACTGCGACTCTCCAAATTAACGGTTTTCTGTGAAAACCCACTCGGAGAGTTCAATGAGCTATGAACAAATCTTATGCTTTTATTGCTATTGATTCAGTTTCTGGGATAGATTCCACTTTTATTTTTGCAGCTTTCAGTGTTTTGGCGATTTTTGATGTTTTAGCAGTTTTTAGTGCTTTAGCAATTTTTGCTGTTTTTGTAGCTTTTGGTGTTTTGGCAGTTTTTAGTGCTTTAGCAATTTTTGCTTTAGGCTTTGCTTTAACTACTATAACCTCTTCAACTTCGGGTTGAGTTTCAGCAATTGCTTTTGCTTCAATAGAATCAGCTTCTACTCTTGCACGAAGTTTTGCTTTGTACTTTAGGTTTCGTGGTTTTGTTCTTAATCTGTATCCACAACATGGACACCAAAGACCTTCCCATTTGATGAATATTTCGCAAATTTGACATCGTCGTTGTCCAGAAGCATACCTTCCAGTTCCAACAGGCTTTTGAGCCTTGTATCTAACGCAAATTCCTTTACAAGTCATCTTAGTTAATTATTATAGAATTCATAACTATATAAGTATGGATCGATAAAATATTCAAAATATTAACATAAATAATGAAATAATTTTAAGTTATAATGCGATCTGTATCATTTGTTTGCAAGAAAAACAGAAAAACTTCAATAAATATGTATAGCTAGTTTAAAATGAATTTTTTAAAAAAATATTATGTATCAAATAGTTGTTTGATTAAATTTGTAGAAAATAATTAGCACTAATTACAATATATGAGAAAACGTTGACGTATACAAATTATAATTAATTATAAAATTTAGGAAAAATTATCCAGTTATAGAAAGTGGTAAAACAAAATGTCGGTAACCTTCTCTTTGTGAGATATATTTTGCTGAAAGCATATCACGTTTTCCTCTCTGATTAAAATTTTTAATTTTGAGACTAGTTTTACGTTCATCAACAAATTCCAACTCAAAAGAAGAACAAAATCTCAGATTAAGCATTGTTACTATTTCTTTTGCAATATTCATGTTACCATTTCCAATTTTAACTATCTTGCGTTTGGCTCTTAAACCACCTAAAATTTTGATAATATGTAATACTAGTTCTTCAACAGATGAATTAAAGGAACTCTCAATCTCTCGTCCAAAATAAAATATAGAAAGGCCTATTCGTTGCCCAGGATCGACTCCGATTATTAGATCCTGCTCATAACCTAGAGATAGTTTTTGAATCATCAGCCCCATGATAACTGTAGGATGGTGCTCAAAAATATCCTCATGTAACATCGGTTTTTCACATTCTATAGGAGCTTCGCTTCTTGTGGTTAAGATCAAATGTCCATCATAAGTTGGAATATCTTCTGGAAATATAGAATCAAAAGATAATTTCAGAGTTTTAAGTGAAGTTGAAAATCTATAGTATGGTTTGCCATATGTAGTCGCAATTCCAATACGAGCATTAAGTAGTGGATCGATATTTTAAAGAAGTGAAATATGTGATTTAGGTTTATGCTTTCAAAACAGTTGACATGACGTGTTTCACTGCTTCATCAAAATGTGCGTCAATATTTGATTGAATTTCAGATAGTTTCAATTGGCCTTCTTTGGCAATTTTTGCAGATTCTGCAGTTGCTTTTGCTTTAGAGGCATTTATGATTACTTCAGCTTCTTTTGTGGCCATTTCTCGTGTTTTGTCTAAAAGTTTGTCAATTTCATTTAATGCCTTTACTGATAGCTGTTTTTTCATATCTGTAACTTTACTGTTAAGTGAATCCAGATCATCTTCTAATCCATTTAATGATTGAATGATTACGGTGACTTTGGATTCAGCCATACTGCTCATGACACTTCAATTTCTTCAAATCCATTACTTAAATCATTCAATTTAGATGTGTTTTTAGGAACAAATAGGGACAAAGATTATCCAGAAGTTAAAAGTAGAATTGCTCTAGCTAGATCGCCTTTGGCTTCTTCTAGCGCATTTTTGGCCTTTTCTTTATCTACACCAGCTTGTTGACTAACTAACTGGATATCCTCATCAGAAAATATGGGAACGTCTAATTCTCGTTCCTCATAGCTATCTGCAGTAACTGTAAAAATGGAATTATCCTTTGCTTTCATCTCTGTAACAGATGGTTTTGATACGATGATCTCTTTTTTGTCAGTCTTAATAATTACCTCTTGGACATTTGGGATCTCTTTCATATCAAGTCCCATCTTATCCATCATTCTTCGCATTTCACGATTACCGCCACGCATCATGATGATAATTCTCCGCTACGACTTTTTAAACTATCTCTGACTCTAATGGCCATTCCCCTATTAAAGTCAGAAATCATCTCAGATGATAAAATGGCTTTTCCTACTGCAATCACTTTATCTTTATACAATATTGGGGTATCAGAGGCAATTCGTATATTTTTACCACACCATACAACATGTTTACAGAATACAGATTTTCCTTCTTCAACAAATGGTGCTGCGTCTTGATTAATTTCTAAACAATTTTCTTTGAATTTCTTACTTTTCAACAAAATCTGAGCAAAATAAGGACTAATAGCAAGACCGCCATCAATTCTCAATGTACACAATAATTTTCCTTGATGTGTTACAGTTCTAATTCTGCCAGTTTTTCTTGAGAAAGTCATTTCAATGTTTTTGGGTAAATACTTTGAAACACCATTTCCAAATAATGCATCAAGCGTATACTTTAATTTTAAAACTTGGTCCACATGCATATCACGATCTTTTCTAAATATTAGTTCAATGTTAGTATATACTATTAGAACCAAACTATATAGATTGGATTTTTTAATGTAGATTATGGAAGAAAGAGAGGAAACAAGAAAAATTCAGTTTACAGGCAAGTCATCATACATAGTTTCACTACCTAAACAATGGGTTATGGATCTTGGGCTAAAACAAGGAGATCAAATTAGAATGAGAAGAAAAGATTCATCTACATTAGAGATTTATCCACCAAAATTCGAAACAAGATCTCAAAAGAAAGAAGATGCTACAATTGAGATAGATGATGAGGAAACAGCATCGATTGTAAGAAAATTAATTTCTTTGTATTTTTTAGGTTATAAAACAATCAATATCAAACCAAAAACTGGAAGATTAAGTCCAAACCAAAGAAATACTGTAAAAGAAGCTGTAAAAAGAATGCTAATGGGATCTGAAATCATTTCAGATTCTAGTGGAGGAATTACTGTTCAGGTTCTTGTCAACCTACTGGAATTGTCTGTTGATGGTGCATTCAAACGAATGATTCATCTTGCTAAATCAATGTCAAATGATGCAATTTTAGCAATGAGAGAAAACAATTTGGAGCTTGCACAGGAAGTAATCAACACGGATGATGAAGTAGACAGGTTCGGATTTTATATTATTCGACAGTTAAAGATTGCAATTCAAAATGAACACATGTTAAAAGAGATGGGCTTTAGAAATGCTAGAGATTGTCTTGGATATAGATTAGTTGTAAAAAATATTGAAAGAACTGGGGATCATGCAGCATTTATTGCAAAAGATGTATTAGAATTCAAAAAACCAGTAAAGAAAGAAATAGTAGAGAAAATTGAAGAAATGAATGAATTTGCATTATCTGTTTTAGATGATGCATGCTTGGCATTATTCAAAGAAGACTATGTACAAGCTGAAAAAACAATTGAGAAGACAAATGAGATCATAAAATATGAAAAAAGAGTAAGAGATGCATCAAAATCACTCAAAGATGATGAAGAAATCTACAGAATTAGAAGAATGACAGAAAACATCAGAAGGATTTCAGAATATTCTAGCGACATAGCAGAAATTGTTCTTAATATGAATATAGAAAAATCATTAAAGAAAATAGCATGATTACGCGTGAGAACAGAGTATACCAGGATAAAAGATACATTAATCAAATAATTTATCAAGATCCTTTGTTGTAATGAAAAAATTAGTGAAGCTTTAACTTGAGTAATACGTGAGAATATTGTAAATAAAATGAATTCTGCAATACTAATTACATATGATAAAGAAGATGCTGTGACTGAAGCTGTAGGATTATGCGATGCTGCAGGAATACAAGTCATACATACAATAAAACAACATTTTCTAAAGAAACCAAAATATGGAATTAGTGGAGGAGTTTTAGAGAAATTAGAAGAAATTGCAGAAAAACTCAAACCAGACGTTATTGTTTTTGATGAAATATTAAAGCCAAGTCAAAATTATAACTTAGCATCTGTATTACATAGAGAAATTTTAGATAGAGAAGCATTAATTCTAGAGATTTTTGAAAGTAGAGCATCAAGTGCTGAATCTAAATTGCAAGTGAAATTGGCTCAACTACGATATGAACTGGTCAGAGCTAAAGAAAAAGTACGTCTCTCTAGCATGGGAGAACAACCAGGGTTTATGGGAATAGGAAAATTTGAGATCGATGTTTACCATGATGATATCAAACATAGAATGCAATCTGTAAAATCAAAACTTGAAAAAGCTGGAAAACAAAGAGAGCTTCATCGACAGGGAAGGAAAAGACTTGGGTTTAAGACCATATCTCTTGCAGGATATACTTCGTCTGGAAAAACTACATTGTTTAATAAAATTACAGGAGAGTCTAAAGAACAAAGCAAAAGTTTGTTTACAACTCTCTCTACAACTACAAGAAGATTTTCCATTGATCATGAACCATTTTTAATTGCAGATACTGTTGGATTTATCAGTAAGTTACCTGCGTACATGATTGATGCATTCAAATCTACATTAGAAGAATTGATTCATACTGATGTTATAATAGTTGTAGTTGATATTAGTGATTCATTGTTTGAATTAAGAAAGAAATTTGCAAGCTGTATGCGAACTTTAAGTGAATTAAGAGTTGAAATGGATAGAATAATTTTCGCTTTAAATAAATCAGATTTATTGATAACTAATGAAATTGAAGAAAAAATAGAGATTCTTAATTTAAAAGATTATAAAAAAAGGATTGCAGTGTCAGCTAAAACAGGATATAATGTTAATGAGTTAAAAGATCTAATCAAAGATATTATTCAAAGTCAAAAATCACCGGAATTCAAAAAAGAGACTCCGAAGGAGTTTGACAATACATATGGTAATTGAAGTTGTAAGGATTGGACAACGTCTTGTTAGAGACGATAGAGTAACTACACATGTAGCTCTAGTTGCAAGAGCTTTTGGTTGTGCCAAAATATTCATGACTGAGATAAATCCAGAAATTAGAGATACTTTAGAAAAAATCAATAATACGTGGGGCGGGAATTTTGTTGTAGAATTTATTGATAATTGGAAGTCAATTGTAAAAAAGAAAAAAGAAGAATATAAAATAGTACATCTCACTATGTATGGAGAAAGTATCAATGATGTAGATGACCAACTTAGAAAAGAGAAAAATTTACTAATTGTGGTAGGTGCAGAAAAAGTACCTAGAGAAATCTATGAACTTGCGGATTACAATATAGGAATAGGGAACCAACCTCATTCAGAGATTAGTGCCTTAGCTATACTTCTTGATCGTATTCAAAAAGGAGAGCAATTTAAGAATAGTTTCCCAGGGGCTAAAAGAAAGATCATACCTACAAGAAAAGGCAAAAATGTCCTAGTAAGCGGAACAAGGGATTAATAATAGAAAATCAGTAGTGACTAGAGTTGGTAGACAAATACGAAGACCCTTTTGTTAGAATTGCATCCATGATAGGAGGAGATGAGTATCTTAAGGTTGCAAGATCGCTTTTGAAGGCAGAAGATGCGACAGATGAGGAAATTGCAAGTTCCACGGGTTTGAGGATCAACATGGTTAGAAAAGTTTTGTATGATCTATTTGGAAAATCACTCATCACTGGAATTAGAGTCAAAGATGAACGCAAAGGATGGTTTGTATATAGATGGAGAACACGTAGGGAAGAAGTAGAACATTTCATAGAGAGTCAAAAAAAGAAAATCACAGAAAGACTACAACAAAGATTTGATTACGAAAATTATTCAGATTTTTATCATTGTGGAAACGAAGATTGCCACAGAGTTACATTTGAGGATGCATTAGAAGGAATGTTCAAGTGTCCATCATGTGGAAATGTATTAAATTTAAAAAAGAATGACAAATCAAAAAAAGCATACTCAAAAAAAATTGATGAAATTAAAAAAGATATGCAACAGACATTCTAGTATTACAACTATTTAGAAAAAATACTAATTCAGAATGAACATATGAAGAATTCAATCACATTATCATTAAATTATATACAAAAATACTTTCAAAGCATCTAAAAATTTGAGAAAGAAGTTACTAAATTAAATAGGAGAATTCAGTTGAAAAATCCTGAATCAAATAACCACAATAAATCCAGCAACTGAGGAAGAAATTGCAAAATACACAACAATGGATAAAGAGCAAGTATTCCAGTTAGTTGGAAAGGCAAAAAGAGCTTTTCCAGAATGGAAAAAAGATTATGAAAAACGTAGAAGCTACATTTACCATTTAGTCGAATATTTAAAAAAGAACAAAATGGAAATGGCAAAAATTGAAACCTCGGAAATGGGAAAATCAATCAAAGAGTCAATTGGTGAAGTTGAAAAATGTGCATGGGCATTGGAATTTTATGCAGATCATGGAGATAGTTTTCTTGCTGATGAAGTATTAAACACAGATGCAAGAAAAAGTTTTCTTACTTTTGAACCACTGGGGGTAATTGGTTCAATTATGCCATGGAATTTTCCTTATTGGCAAGCTCTGAGATTTGCTGCACCATGTTTAATGGCAGGCAATGTCATAGTAATGAAACCATCTAGAGTTACAATGCAATCAGGTATTGAGATTGAAAAAGCATTTACTGAATCAGGCATACCAGATGGAATATTTCAAACAGTAATAGGAAGTGTAGAATCTGCCAATCATCTTATAGATTCTGATGTTAATGCGGTGACATTTACAGGCAGTACAGATGCAGGTGCTAAGGTAGGCCAAAGAGCTGCAATGAATTTAAAGAAATGTGTTTTGGAGCTTGGAGGAAGTGATCCATTTATTGTATTAGATGATGCAATTATTGAAAAAGCTGTAGAAGGAGCAGTTAAAGGCAGATTCATCAACTGTGGTCAAAGTTGTGTCGCATCCAAAAGATTCTTTGTTGGTAAAAATATTGCTAAAGATTTCATTGAATTATTTATCAAAAAAGTATCTCAATTAAAAGTTGGTGATCCTACTTTAATTGAAACTGATATAGGACCTTTATCAAGTAAAAGTGGTTTAGAAACTATTTCAGGAATTGTAGAAGATGCAAGAAAGAATGGTGCTGAAATTCTTTTAGGAGGTTCAGAAATTGATAGAAATGGATACTTCTACCAACCCACGATTCTTACAAATGTTAAACCAAATATGAGAATTGCAAAAGAAGAGACATTTGGTCCAGTTGCCCCTATAACAATAGTTGAAAATGAAAGCGAAGCTGTAAAGTTAGCAAATGATACAGAATTTGGATTAGGAGCAAGTATTTGGACTAAAGATCTAGCAAAAGCTGAAAAAATGTCGAGGCGAATAGAATCTGGAATAGTTAGTGTCAATAATGTGGTAATATCAGATCCAAGAATTCCATTTGGGGGAATAAAACATAGTGGATTTGGAAGAGAATTATCAAGATATGGAATGCTTGAATTTGTGAACATTAAATCAGTTAGATTCTATGACAATCTAAGCCACCATCATTATGTGGAATAAGTTCTCTTAATCATTAGAATTAGAATTTATCCCAAGTTTGTTAGTTTTCTTCATCATCATAATCACATTCTTCTAACTCAATATGAGTTGGGCTTCCACTCTCATTAAAGTAAATTTCAATACATATGTCAGATGCTAGAGTTGAGGCTAAAGTTTCAGCTAATTCCTTAGGAAAGTTACCTAACAGATTAGAATTTGAGGAATATTTGTATTCAGTAAGTTCATCATCATGATAGAAATCTAGCTCAATATCCCCATTGGCGTATTTTCTGACTCCAACCACTTGACCAAATATACTGTAAGACAAATTTAATTTCTGGATTGAGAAACATCTCGGATTAGTGTTTCAGCTAATTGTTCATAATGTTCTCTAGTTTTTCCAGTTTCTTTTAGTTTTAATTCCTCAATGTCATTTAGTTCTTTATCAACTTTTTTTGCAACATATTGCAAACGTGCTTCAGCCATCATAAACAATCTATTATTTTCTTTCCACAGATGTTCTGTTATGTGTTCTACATATTGTTGCATATCACTAATCAATTTTGTGGAATTACCAGATGAAATGTAATCCTTAGCAGAATTTTCCATTTCTTTTCCAATTTCTCTTGAACGTTCATGATCTATTAACATCATTGCTATTGGACCCATATTACGTGGCATTCCTGCTTGCTCTAATGCAGGAAATAGTGAGTTCTCTTCTTTACTATGATGACAAACGTCAGTGAAATTTTTTGAAAAATCAATAACAGGTAATAATATAGATTCAGGAATTTGTTTACCATCACTTAAAAGTTGAATTGTGGATTCCATTGCTTTGATGACTTTTTCTATTAGATCATGATCTCGTCTTAAAGATGCAGTTGACATGACATTTACAAATGAAATCCAATATCTATATCTTATTCAAATTTTCAGATAAATAATTAAAAGATGGGAAATTTGTTAACGAATTACTCGTTAACAATTTTGTGTCTAACGATTAGAAAGGCTTTTTGCTTTAACAAATGTCCAAATCTTTTTTGTCATTTCACTTGGTGCAATAGGTTTGTTACCAAAAACTTGTTCTACAGTTTCTTGACGACCTGCAAAATTAATTGCATAACCACCAAATGCTGGTTTTTTAGACTTGGATTTGCCTGATGATTTTGCTTTAGTCTTTGATTTTTTACTAGTGCTTTTAGTTGTAGTTTTCTTTTTTGTTGTAGCTTTCTTTTTTGCTGCCAATTTCTTGTTATATTTTGAATTAAGTATAATAACTTACACTTTTGTATAATGTAAAACAAGGTAATTTTCGAGTCTTTTTATTGTATTTAATCGAAGTCTAGGCGATTTTATGATTTTATCAAAACCTCGTCCTTGAACAAATGTTATCGCATCAATACCTCCAATGATAAATGGAGTAATAGTTATCAGAATTTCATCAAACAAGTTATTTTGAATAAATTGCCAGTTAACGGTTCCACCTCCTTCAACCAGAACTGTATTAATTTTTCTTTTACTTAGATTATTCATTAAGGATTTTATGTTGACTGAATTTTCACCAGTCATGATTATTTCAACAGGGAATTTTTTTAATTTTTGTAAATTTACTTTGCTAATTTTTTTAGAAACTGCAATAATAGTCGGAACTTTATTACATGTTTGTAAAATTTTTGAATTGACAGGTATTGTTCCTTGAGAATCTAAAATTATTCTTGTAGGGTTTTTTCCTTTCACATATCTTACAGTAAGTAATGGATCATCTCTATGTATTGTATTTTTTCCTACCAGTATTGCATCAACTTTTGAACGAAGTCTATGAAGTCTAATTTTATCTTTTTTAGAAGACAGTTTTGAATCACCTAAACGTGTAGCAATTTTTCCATCTATTGAAATTGCAGCACTTAGAATTACATGTGGTCTAGATTTTTCCATGGACTATTTTACCTCCAATCATTACAGCTCTAATCGTAGATTCAGATGCTCTATGTACAATAGATGCATGTGGACTATGCATTGGCTCTAAATCCAATGCATGTTTATCTATGAAAATACAATCTGCAAATTTACCATTTTCAATTACTCCAATATCTTTTCTCAAAATTTTTCCACCGTTCACAGTTGCCATTTTTAGAATTTCTTTTGGGTTGATTCTTTTCTTGTGAATACCCATAGTTACTTTCCACAAATAATCCATTTCTCTAAACATATCTGGAGAATTTATCATTACATTATCAGTGCCTAATGCTATTGTACAACCGGCTTTCTTCATCAATTCAATGTCAGGAATTCCTTCAGCAAGTGCAGCGTTTGCTCTAGGACAAATCACAATTCCATGAGTTCTTTTTGTTGCAGCATGTATATCACCTGATGAAGCGTGAGTCATGTGTACCAGAAAATGGGGTTTTAGATTCAATGCACGTATAGTTTCAGATTTTCCAGTAAGTTTCTTTGATATAGAAACACTTTGCTTTGTCTCAGATGAATGAATGGCTCTAATTTTAGGGGTATTAGAATAATAATTTAGCACAGAAGAACTGTTTTCATTTGCCCCGCTTACTCCAATACCGTCACATTTCTTTAGTAATTCCGTTAGTTCATCCATTTTATGTCTAGGTAAAGGAATGTTTTTTTTAATTTCAATTGGTCCTTGATAGAATTCTAATCTTCCAAGAATAAATGAACGCAGTGGTAATTCAGACAGAACTTGTTTTAGTAGTAAAACTCCTTCAATTCCACCCTCTCTAAAATCGACAAAAGTTGTAATTCCTTTATTTAACATGGAATGACAAGAATTTTTCATAAAACTTGCAAGATAGTTTTTATCGGTATTTTTTAGAATTATTGGTTTAGCACCAGAAACAGGATGAATTCGTTTGTCAACTGAACTGTTCAGTGTAATATCTTTTGCAATAGAATCACCTATGTGTGTATGACAATTTACAAATCCTGGAATTAACAATAATCCTTCACAATCTAGTGATTCTTCTTTTGCACTAGCTCCTAGATTGGGTTGGATTCGTTTGAATCTTTGATCTTGAATCTTTATGTTAGTATTTGAAATAAAATCTAACTCTTTACCTAATAGAATACTTGCATTTTTGATTAGCATGATAATTCATAAACATTAGGTTTTTCTTTTCCCGAATCTCTAATTTCTCTTATTGTATCAAGAGATTTAGTCGCAAGTTTTACAGCTTCTCTAGCAGTTTTTGCATTACCTATTCCACAATTCAAAGTAATATTATCTTCTTTTTCAATTAATTTAATGAAATCATTTACAGAGTTTTTAGCATCATCGTTTGCAACGACCATAAAATTATCTCCACCCATAAAAAATGTAAGAGAATTTTTTGTTAAAAAGAATTTTGACATTTTTGCGTATAAATCAAAAATTGTTGTAGTAATCTCATATGGAGAATTTAGTTTCTTCCTAGAAGTAAGATTGTCTACATCAAAATGCATTATTGAAACTTGTTGTTCAAACTTTCCATTAATAAAACCAAAAATGGCATATTCTTTACTTAGAAAAATCTCATTCTTTTTTCCTTCATATGCTTTAAGATTTGCTTCAAATGGAGAATCAGCATAGCCAATTGACATAGATAGTCTGATATCAAAAGATTTTTCAAGATTTTTTTGAATTTCAATATGATCCTCTAGGATTAATCCATTAGAAACTACAAAAAATTCATCGGCTCTATTTAAGAAAACAAGACAATTTTTTTCTGAAAATAATTTTTGAATCTCTTTGTATAGTGATGCTTGAAGCATTTGAAGTGCATGTTCTCTATCACTGCCTAGGGTTAAAGTCCAAGGTCCATAGCCATTTATTTTCAATATGCTAAGTTGAATCATTTTTTAATTCTCTGTAATTCGTTGAAAATTTTTACAACTGATTCAACTGCACGTTCTGCTACAGGTCGTATTCTAGCATATGCATGTCTTTCCTGCATTCCAGGACCAGTTATTCCTAAAGAGACTGGTTTTTGATATTTAGTGGATAAAGCAGTTAATGCTTGTACTGTAGAATGAGCAATTACTTCATCATGTTTTGTTTGCCCTTTAATTATAGCACCAAGAGTAACTACCCCATCAACATCTTTTTTTTGTAACAATGCATCAACTATTATTGGCATATCATATGCACCTGGTACCTTACAGGTATAGTTTATTTTCAATTTCATAATTTTTGCTTTTTCTTCAGCTATAGAAAGCATCCTAGATGTCACTCCTTCATTAAATTCCGAAACCACTATAGCAATATTCAAAATTAATGCACCTTAGCAAATTCTAATAATTCTTTACCATCAATCAGTGGAATTGCATTTTGTTTTGCATATTTTTCTGCTTTATCAATAGATAGTGCAGTATAAGTTTCAGCATCCATCATTTCACAAATTGCAGTAACAGGAGTTAAGCCTGCAATTTGAGTAAGATAAACAGACATTTCAGTATGACCCTGTCTTTTTGCTAATAATCCTTTTGATGCAATCAATAACGGAACATGTCCAGGAGTTTTAAAAGAAGAAGCAAATTTTTTCTGTTTGTTCTCAACACTAAAAATATTTGCCATTTCTCTTATAGTTAGTGATCTGTCTTTATCTGTTATACCAGTATAAGTTTGGTAATGATTAACAGAAATTGAAAATGTTGGATAATCGCCATATGGAGCAAGTCCCATGATCATTTCTTTATTTGATATTGGCGATTCTGCTAAAATTTCATGCATATATTTTAATTCTAAAGAATTTGCAAAATTATGATCAATTGCAATGCATAAAAGACCTCCTGCATGTTGACGCATTCTTGCAACATGTTCAGGTGTTACAAATTCTGCAGCAACTACCATATCTATCTCATTTTCTCTTCCTGCAGAATCAAATAACAATACAAACTCGCCTCGCTTTAGTGATTCAAGTCCTGATTCAAGTGACATATATGAAAAATCATCTGTAAACTAATTATAAAGTTTACTATAAAATTGGTAATTACCATAAAAGTGGTAGAAGAACAATTTTATTTCAAAATGTATTTTCCAAGAATATCAGTTTCAATGTTAATCTTATCTCCGACATTCTTTGTTTTGAAATTAGTTATTTCTATGGTATGTGGAATCAAACATACAGAAGCAAGATTATTTTGAATATCTACTACGGTCAAACTGATTCCATCAACTGCAATTGAACCTTTTTTTACAACATATTTTGATAATTTTTTTGGAATTTCAAACCAAACTTGCACTTCTTTAGGCTTATTTTGTATTTTTTTGATTATACCAACTCCATCTACATGACCTAAAACAAAATGCCCTTCCAGTCTGTCACCTGTCTTTAGACTTCGCTCAATGTTAACAATGTCACCAGGTTTTAGATTGCCTAAATCGGTTTTATTGGTAGTTTCTTCTATCATTTCAAAAATACAATTAGATTTAGCTAATTTTGTAGCAGTAAGACAAACACCATTCAAAGATACGCTTTGCCCAATTTTCAAACCTTTGGCATGTTTTCCTAAATTTACAGTCATTTGAATAGCACTTCTATTTTTTGTATTTTTTGAAATTTTTTCAATTTTTCCAATACCTTCAATTATTCCAGTAAACATCATTTATTGTATAAAATTTCTTTGTATAAATTGATTTTCTTGTTATTATGAAGTTGGTTTTTTATTTTTTAATTCTTCAAATTCATTTTGACAGTATTGATGAAAAACAGAACATTTATTTTTTTTTGCGTCAGTTTTAATTTTCTCCATATTTTTAACTAAAACCCCCTGTGCAGCTAAAAATGCTTCATCTTCCATATCTAATTTTTCAAATGCTTGAGATTTAGCAATTGATGCTTCATGTAAACTAGGATCTATCATTTGTGCTCTATCATAGTATTCTATGGATTCTCTATAATTTCTTAAATGATTTAGAGAAATAGCCTTATTCATCAATGCTGTGATGTCTTTGTTATCAAGGTTTAGTGCTTTATCATAAAATTCTATAGCTTCTTGAGGTCTATCTAATTCGTTTAATGACAAACCCATACTATTGAGTGTCCATACATCATTATCATCAACATCAAGAATAATTTTACAGCATGTTAAAACATCATCATATAGTTTTAACTTTTCAAGCGAATAGATTTTATTTTTTAAAGCATAAATATCAAAAGTTTTTATTTTTAAAACTTTATCGCAGTAAATGATTGAATCTTCAAATTTTTCTAAATGCAATAAAGCCAATGCCGAGTTTTGCAAGGCTACCATATCATCAGGATTAGTTTCGAGTAACTTTGTACAATAATTGTACATATCATCAAATTTTCCAGATTCAAACATTCTGGTAATTACAACAGTTGGATCAAGTAAGTTAATCAATTTAGATCACTATGTAATGTAATATCAAGTCTTTATTCTATTCGAAAAATTGAAGAATGAATAAGTAATAAGAGATACAAAAATTATTTTAAAGCTTTTCTAAGCGTTTCATTCAATACTTTAGAATAGCTGTATGAAGTTTGTTCTTGTTGAATTAGTTTTGCTTGACGAAGTCTTATTTTTTTGTCTAGATCTTCATCAATCATTATTGTTACACGTTTGCTCATAATAATATCTTCAAAGTTATTGTATGAAGTTTGGAATATAACATTATATGAAATGTTCCAAATATGGGAAATATTAGGCGTTAATAATAGAAAGAATTTGTTCCATGTTAAACGGTTTACGTATAAATGGAATAGCTAATTTTTCTAGTTTATCTTCGGTTGAATAACTACTATCCCCACTAACAGCAATGACTTTTGCTTTAGGATTGATATCTCGGATTTTTTTAATTGCATGAAATCCACTCCCGTTAGGCATCATCATATCAATTAGTACAACATCGGGTTTTTTTTCTTTGTAAAGTTTGATAGCAGTTATACCATCATAACCATTTCCTACTACTTTGATACCTTTTTCTTCTAAAAATTCACTAAATAGACGAACAGTATCTTCATCATCATCAATTACAATAACTGAACGTTGCATATCCATCAGGTTTAATGAAACAGGCTTTAATATTTTGTATTATTTCTTAATGTAATAATGACGGGCATTGACAGATTGATTTCCACATCATTATCTCATATAATTAAAAAGAAATTGAATTCGGATGAACGAAAAAACTTAGAAAGAAAATTATTCTTAGAACATGGAATGTCAATAAAACTATCAATAGAGCATTTTCATAAATTTCGTGAAGTATTAAAAAATATTTCTAACATAGATAAAAAAAAATTTGAAAACGAATGTATTAATGAAATTATTAAAATTAAAAAAATAGACAAGAATTATTCTATGAAAATAATTGATCAAAAATTAAAAGATTTAATATTAGAATTATGTGGTGATATTGAAACTAGAAAGATACTCATTTGTCTTTTTGATAATGATTTAACTATTCCTCAAATTCTAAAGGAATCCAAAGTTCCAAAAACATCAGGATATAGAAAAATTGAAAATTTAATAATAAATGGGTTAATTTTAGAATCAGGAAAAATTCTTAGTGAAAGTAAAAGAATTTCAAAATATAGATGTGTTTTTGATAAAATTAAAATAGGAATGGAAAAAAATGATATCATGATTCAAGTAGTGATAAACAAAAAAATATTTGATGAAAGTACTAGCATCAATATAATCAATTAGATAAATCATCCATTGTAAATAATTTTATTAAGACATTAGATTATAGAATGATTTTTTATAATTTCAAGTATTACCTTAGCTTGTTTGAAATGAACCTCATCGATCATTTTTCCATCTATAGTTGTTGCACCTTTTCCTTTCTTTGTAGATTTTAAATAATATTTGCAGACTTTTTCTGCCCATTGAATTTCTGTTTTACTGGGATAGAAAATTTTATGGGTTGTAGAAATTTGATCAGGATGGATAATACTTTTTCCAACATATCCTAGACTTTTTCCAGTCTTACAATCTTTCTCAAGTCCTTTAATGTCATTAAGATCCTGCCAAATAGCATCAATAGCATGTATTCCTGCTGCTTTGGCATCCACAGGAATCTTTGCTCTAGAGTATTTCCCACCTTCAGCATCTTTTGTGTATTCAATTCCTAAATCATTTAAAAGATCAAAAATTCCAAAAACAACTGCAGGTATTCGCTTACTACAAGATGCAATGTTGTATGTATTGACTACACCTTCTGCTGATTCAATAGAAGGAATTATTTGAATTGGTTTTAGTTTACGATTTTTTTCTAATAACAAAAGATTTTTTTCAATTTTCTTGATTTCATTAACATTGTTGACCTTTGGAATTACAATTCCGTCAATTCCTTTTTGAATTACTTCTTTGAGATCATCTGGAATTTTTCCAGATTTTGGGGAATTTGTGCGAATAAAAATTGAAGCGAGATAAGATGTGCGAGACTTTAGTGCAGTTTGAATTAGTTTTCTAGCATTTTTTTTTTCTTCATCAGGTACAGAATCTTCCAGATCAAAACATACTATATCTGCCTGAAGTTTTTTTGCCTTTTCTAAAAATCTAGAATTGTTTCCAGGAACAAAAATAAGACTTCTAAAAAGATGTGTCATTAAATAACTAGGCAGATTCTGGCTTCATTAAGATTTTGCCAAAGAGTCCTTTTCCAGTTAACATTTTAGTATGAGCTTCAGCTGCTTGCTCAAATGAATAGACCGAGTCTATTGCTGCTTTGATTTTACCTTGACCCATCCAGTACAACCCTTGATCTAATTCTGCTTTAGTTCCCTGTGTTGAACCAAGAATATTTGTTCCTTTAAAGAATACATGTCTAAGATCAGTTTTTGCATCATATCCAGTTGTTGCACCGCATGATACCAATGTTGCACCATACTTGAGTAGTGTAAGTTGTTGATTCCAGTGGGTTTGACCAATGTGATCAAATGATACATCGATTCCTGGTGCTTCATCTTTTTTCTTTGCTAATTCCTTTGAAATTGCTCTTACTTCTTTATACCAGTCTTCTTTTCTGTGATCTACTGCAAAATCTGCGCCTAGTTCTAGACATTTATCTAATTTATCAGGACTAGCGGTTGCAATAACATCGCAATTGTATAACTTTGCAATTTGAATTCCAAAGCTTCCGACTCCTGAACCACCACCCATAATTAAGACGGTTTGTCCTGGTCGAATCTTTGCTCTTCCAACTAGCATATGCCAAGATGTCAACAAAGTCATTGAAGCAGCAGCTGCTTCATCATAACTTACGCCTTGTGGAATTTTTGAAATATTAACTTCTGGAAGATGTGTAATTTCAGAAAACGCACCCCAATTTGGACCTGTCTGAAATCCCCAGATTATTCTATTAACACAATCAAATTCTCTACCATCAGTACATGCTTTGCATACTCTACATGACATGTTAGAATGTGAAACTACTTTATCACCAACTTTGATATTTTTTACATCTTCACCAACTGCAATTACATCTCCAGCTGCATCAGAACCAGAAATATGTGGTAATGGAACTGGTACCGGTGATCCCCTCATTCCCCAGATATCATTGTAATTTAGAGCAGCAGACTTGACCTTGAAAACTACTTCATCAGATTTAGGCTTTGGATCAGGTACCTCTTTTACTTTTAGAATTTTTGCAAAATTATCATCAGGTGAATATTCTTCATAAACTACGCCTTTCATGAATAATTTCGAGTCTAACCCCTAATTATATTTTCTTAGATCAGATACGATTTATCTTAAAATCACGTTTTGGTTGTTGAATTGATAACAAAATTTGTTTGAGTTGATTGTCGTCAATCTGGGAATTCATTTTTCCTTGTGTAGCCATTCCAATAAGATATTGCTCTACAAGATCAGATAATTCAGGTTTAACCATTTTAATATTATTTAATCGCATTCTTGCTTCTGACGAAAGTATCTGTTTGAGGATTTGTTCCTTTTGTGCAGCTAGATCATGATTTTGTTTATTGTGAGGATCAGTTGATTCAGGAAAACTCATTTTAAATCTAAGAATATACTTTCAGCTGAGGATTTTCAGTGATAAGTTCATTTAGAATTTCTGTTGATAATCTATCTAGTTTTTGCATTCCTTGTTTTGAAATAACACGGCCTTTTTTCTCAACTTTTTCTACATATCCAAGTTTTTCTAATCCTTGAACTGCATTACGAATTATTGCACCACCGGCGTCTTTATGATGAGCTGCACCATATCCAGACGGTCTTCCACCACCATAAATTTTTCTTAATTCATTAATTCCAAGTGGACCGTGAAGGTAAATTTTTCTCATTAATGATGCACATCTTGTATGCCACCATTCTCTATCTTGAGGTGGCTTATCTGCATGCGCACCAGTTTTTACAAATGGAACCCAAGTGGGAGCAGGAATATCTTCATTTTTTAGAATACCTGCTAACCTACTAATCAATACATCAGATGGTACATCGTATACCTTTGCCATAAAGTGAAAAAATTGAGAATCGTCTTATAAATCATTGAGATATTATTTTACGATAAGTATGCCCACATAGATTACATGAAATTCTGATCGACTTTACTGATGCTCTACCCAGACGAATTTTGGAATTTATTCCTGGTGCAATAAATGACTTGCATTTTTTACAAAAAACAATTCTTAACTCATAAGGCATGCGAATTTTGTATCTAGTACAAATTCGTTGTGCAAGTGATGCTTGTCGTTGAGAAAGATCTGGATTTATTTTTGCGTTAGAGATTGCACTGTTAATTAAAATTTGTATTCTTTCTAATGCAATTTTTCTAAGAGCTGGTTTCATAATGACTATTCATAGTGCACCTAAAAATTGATTCTCTTTAGATTAGAAAAATGCAGTCAGCGGGATTCGAACCCGCGTCACAGGGTTGGAAACCCCGAATACTAACCAGGCTATACTATGACTGCACAAGAAAACAAACTTAATTTCCTACATAAAAACGGTTTTTTCATACTCATACAGTATGCGTGCAATTACCACGTGTGCCTCATAAGACAAGTTATCAACTGAAAACAAGTGATTTATTTTGTTTTTTGTTGATTCGGAAAAATGACCCTTTTGAAATCCACCGATAACTAGACATGCATTATCTAAGATTTCAGAGCTGATTTTTTCAAATGAACTAAGTTCCCCTTTTGTTGAAAAACCAATAATTTTTGATGGCTTTATTTCATTAATTAATTCAGAAAACGATTTTTCTTTGATTTCTAGTAATATACTAGTATCAAATTGTATGGTTTTTTCCAGAAACAATTTTTCAATCAAACCTTCAAATCTATGATATGATTTTGGAATGTGAACATTTTCTCCAATGTAAATTACTTTATCATCAATTGTGTGAATATAGATTTTAATTTTATTTTGTAAATACAATGGAATTGTAGTTGCTTCTAATATAGAAAAATGAACTAGATCTGGTCTTCCTCGTTTGATTTCATTATTGATTCCTTTCATGGCAGCAAAGTGCCAGGAATTATCAAGTAAGATTTCAGATGGATCTTTTCCTAGTTTTTGTGCATGTGATAATACTGAAGGATGATCTTGTAGTTCTAAAGGAACAAGTTCTAACGCAGATTCGGCTAAAACTAGAGAGATCATTTTAGTTGATCATTTCAATTTGATTTTTAAATTCATTCCAACTAGGTTTTGGAATTCCATTAACATCCACTAATCCAGAACTACAAATATAATGGCTTAATCGTTCAATTACATACTCACTACTTCCTAAACTAGAACCACCGCCTATATCGATACTTTCATCTCCGATTTCTGGTTTTTCAATAACACATGTACCATCAGGTCTATCATATTGTCTATACCATGTAAGAAATTCTATTTTGGATTCATTTTCTGTATAAAATTCAAATGATTTTTCCAAAAACATTTTTTGAGAGGTATTATTTCCTCCTATAAAATCAGATGTGCTCCAACTAATCTCAAAAAGTCCAATTTTTTTATCAGGTATGATTTCAAATATTTTTTGCAAATCCTCTTTAGCCTCTTGTGGAGTTTTAATTATATCATTCAAGTTATCAACTGGAAAATATGAAAAAGCAACAAAGTCACCAAGTGCTAGATCAGTTACAACATGTTCCAAATTTTTATTTAATACATTATGTAAGGCAAATGTGTTTCCTATCTTTACATCAGGGTATTTTTCTTTTAGTTTGGTGTATACTCCGTTGAAAAGCTCTTTGTACACAGGAATGTTTTGTTCATAATAACGAAATTGTGATTCTGTTTCACCAGCAATTACAACCGTATCTATAATATCATAACGAGACAATATTGCATCAAGAACGGTAACTAGTCTATCTTCTCTAATTGCGTTAAGAGATGGTTTTCCAATCCAGTCTGGGAAAGGCCCTAGTGTTTCTCCATTAATCACAGAAAAAAACAATGTAACTTTAAGATCATTGTTTTTATTAAAACTCATCAAAACATCTGATTGTTCCCAGTTGAATTCACCTCGTACAGGCTCAACAATATTCCAAAATAGATACACATTACTTCTTCCAATTCCAGTAGAAGCGGCATCAGAGTAAATTTGATTCAAGTCCTGTAAAGATATGGATAGATTTGGTGTGTTAATCACAAGACCAATTTTCTCATTGTGTTTTTGAAGAGGAGTTGATTCTAAGTTCAGTGTTAAGAGTACTGCCACAATTATAGCAATTAATACAACACCAATAGATATTCCTAGAATCTTCTTATTCACATCATGAACATCACTAAATGAGAGTAAAAAAGTTTACAAAAAGATCATCATCGATCGTGGGAACTTTTATTATGTCTTAATTTTGATTCTTAATTAATTAGGTTAAGATACGACGAGTGGCTCTGTGGTGCAGATGAATCCACACCCGGCTTACCAAGCCTTAACATGTGGACTTTTACCACTCGTCGGTCATCGTAATATTCCGATAACTGTAATTCGTTTCCTATGCTGTAATCGTTTATCCAGAAGTACAACCGCTGAATCCACATTCTATGCAGATACTGCATCCTTCTACAAATACAAGATTGTTTTTGCATGTTGGACATAGACGATCTTCAGATACCTCTTCTTGTCTCATAGGTTCAGATGTGATTTCTTCATCATGCACTTTGAGTTCAAGTGCACTATGTACTTGAGATTTGATGTATGGGTTTGAAATCATAGTTGTTACATATCCAGTAACATATTCGCTTGGTGTAACATCAAATGTTTTTTGTGCATTTTCACTTGTCATATGAAGTACTTGCTTGTGTCTAGAGCCATCACGATATACGGTGATTCCCTTTAATCCCAATTCATGTGCTAGTAGATATGCAGATTTCACATCATCTGCAGTAACATCATAGGGCATGTTAATTGTCTTGGCAATTGCATTTCCTATCCAATCTTGCCATACACCTTGAGCCATTAGATGATCTGCCCAGTGAATATCCATTGCAGTAACAAAGACATCTTGCATCCATTGTGGGATTTCAGGAATTCCTTTTAGAGATCCATAATTGTCTGCAATCTTTGCAAGTAGTTCATCGCTGTATAGACCATGTTCTTTGAGTACTTCTTCAACAATCTTGTTGGTATAGAAGAACCTGCCTACAGTTACTCTCTTTTCAAATACTAAAGCAAATGCTGGTTCCATTCCATTTGAACAATCAGCAATCATAGATAATGTTCCAGTTGGAGCTACGGTAGTAGTCAAGACATTTCTTATTCCATGCTTCTTAATTTTCTCAATTAGTGCATCCCATTCATAGCAATGTGATTCTTTAGGTTTCTCATAATATCCTGCAATTGGAATCTTTCCTTCTGGATATTCTGTCTTTGAGCAAAGTGGAAATTCACCTCGAGATTTTGCAAGTGCTACACTTTCCTCCATGGAATAATAGGTTAATGCTTCAGATAGTTTTGATTGTAGTTCATAGCCTTCCTTGGAGTTGTATGGAATTTTTAATTTGTATAATAGATCTGCAACTCCCATCACACCCAATCCAATTCTTCTAGAATCTTTAGATGCAATGTCAATATCTTTTACGGGGTAATTATTCACATCAATGATGTTATCCAAGAATCTGGTTGTCTTTCTGATTGTTTCTTCGTATCTTTGCCAATCAAATTCGTATTCTCCATCAGCTTTTCTTTTTACAAGATTCACCAAATTGATGGAACCAAGATTGCATGATTCGTATGGATATAGACTTTGTTCGCCACATGGATTTGTAGCTCTTAGTGGAGATTGTCTTGCTTTGGCAAATACATTGTATTTGTTAATTTGATCAAAGAAGATCAATCCAGGCTCGGCACTCTTCCATGCAGACATAGCTATCAAATCAATTAATTGATGTGCATTGATTTCTCTTACTGGTTTTCTGTCACGTGGACTACGTAACATGTACTTGCCATCATCTGTATTTACAAGTGCATTCCAAAAGTCTTCCCATATGCCTACACTGACATTAAAGTTCTCCAATACACCAGGCTCGGTTTTATTTGTAATGAATTTTTCAACATCAGGATGCCAGGCTTCAATGATTCCCATATTAGCTCCTCTTCTTTTTCCACCTTGTTTTACAACTTCAGTTACAGTATTGATAATATTCATAAAAGAGACGGGACCTGATGCTACACCAGATGTTGATGCAACAATATCGCCTTCTTCACGAAGATCAGAATAGTTGATTCCCACTCCTCCTCCAGACTTGAAAATTAGTGCTGCATCAGAAGTTGATTTCATGATTTGTTCCATATCATCGGGCATACCAAGAACAAAACATGCAGAAAGCTGACCCAATCTACCACCAGCATTCATCATTGTTGGTGAGTTTGGCAGGAAATCTTGTGCAGTCATCAATTCAAAATATTCTGTAATCTTGTCTGCATAGTTATCAAATTTTTTGGCTGCAAGTAATGTCAGAAGATCTTTAAAGTTAACTTTCATCTGGCCTTTGTTTGCAAGTGTTACATAGTGATTGATTAAAGATCTAAAGTGCCACTTGTTGAGAAAGTATTCTCCAATCTTGAATTTGTAATCAAAATTGTCTAATTTCTCAAGATATGTACGTGCTTCTTCAGTATTTTGGGTGATATTTCCAGATTTATCAAATACTTGTGCATCATATAGAATATCGCCAATTCCAACTAGAATTGCTACTCTTTCAAACATTTGAGTTGGAGATTCAGTGATTTCATTTTTACTATTTCTGAAAAGATATCTAGATGCTAATACTCTCAAGCAATTTAGATCAAAATTCTTTGAGACAGTATCTAAAAATTTTGTGTTTAAGACTTTCATTTTTTCGTCTCTTAATTTTCTTCGTTCATGTCTGTAAACGATATACGCCTTTGCAATGTCGCTGTTACCACAATCAATAAGGGTTGATTCCACAATATCTTGAATATCCTCAACGGTGGGAGTTCTAGAACTTGTGAATCCTTGTTCGACTAATTTTTGCACGACTTTATTTGCAAGTTGATCGGCTAGCGCACGGTCGGCTTTAGAGGTGGCTGCCAACGCTCTAAATATAGCGTTTGAAATTTTATCTTGATTGAAAGCCGTTACAGCGCCACTGCGCTTACGGATCTCATTGATAGTACTTTCTATTTGTGATTTATCCAATTATAATCTCCCCGCAAGAGGTAAGAAATAAGATGGTATAAATGATTTGGCAGTTTTTTCTAAAATTTCAGTTCAATAATATTGACAACGGTCCAATTGATGTTGGAATGGTTTTTCTGATCAACCAGTCATGAATTCAGTGCGATGATCGCATGAAAAATTTATAGTATAACCATTAGTGAATTTTTGTTAGCTCATACTGTTTATGATTTTGTATATAGACACTTAAAGAAGTCAATATAGTCATCAACGTAAGAGCGAGAATCGTTAGGCTATAATTATGATTTGTTGACACCTAACGCATTTGTCTTAAGCCGTCATGAATTCAGTGTAATGATCGTATGTCTAAAACTGATCAAAATGTTTTCTAAAATGATCGGAACTAGTTTTTGATTTACGAATTTCAGATTACATATGAAGACTTGCACTTTGGACACTTGTCTACAAAGTGTTCATCTTTGAATCCACATTCACCACAAAGCGCTACTTTCTTTACAGGCTTGAATGAAGATGTTAGTTCTGCTGCTTTCTCAATTGATTTTTTGATATCAATTTGAGTGGCGTTCTGATCAATATCAAGTCTGACTAGTAAACCACCATTAAGTAGTTTAGATAGTTTATTACATTCAGATATAATCTCGGTTTTGCTTGTGTAATCGCCTATTTCAGAGGCGTTAAGAACTATTCCTTGTGAGTAAGAGTCACTATCCATAGAACTAAGAGCAGAATTTTTACCATATTTCTCACCATCTAGGTTTGCAAATCTACTAGATCCCTCAGTCTCAGTCATGGATATAGCCACAGTATCTCCTAGTTCCTTGCCTTTTTTAGCCGCAACATCAACTGCAGTCTCTATTACTTTATTGAGTATCTCTCTTCCTTCCTTATTATCTTGGAATCCAAGAATATTGAAAACAGATTCCTTTAGGCCTACGAGATTAACAATAAGTGACACAGAACTTCTTTGCATGTATTGTGTATTCTTTGCAAGAATTGGATTTAGTCCTCTTCTAGTAAGATCAGAGATATCTTTCTTTCTTAATGCCATAGAAGATAATGCAGGTTTCATAAGTAATGCAAGTCTTGCTCTAAAGTATGTTTCATCTTTATTGGATTCAAATGCAAGTCTTGGAAGATTAATTGAAACAGATTGTAGTGTTATTGCAAGTGGACCAGAATTTTTAGTTGTACCATTTGTAATGCCATAACTAGATACTTCACCTTTTGCAAACATCACTTTTCCACCAATTGAAATTATTTCTGCTAATGCTTCGGAAACATCAGATACTTTTCCTTTATCGAAATCTACAATCAAACCAATTTTTGGAATTGGAGTTATCTTTGTATAATTCTTGTATGCATTAATTATTGCATTAATAATTTTTAGATCAGAACCTAACTGAAGTCTAATTGAAACATTAGTGGCTTTTCTATTGTATTTTGATGTAGTAGATGCAGTAGCAAAGGCATCTGTTAGTTTTTGTTCAAGTTCTGGAATATTTTTTGAATATTTTGTAAAGAGTGGAATCAATCCATCAAGTACAATTTCTTGCGAAGCTTCTTTGGAAAGTAATGATATGATTATTGACAAAGAAGATGCAATATCATCAATTGATTTTGATGATGTAATTCTTGATACATCAAGATATTTTCCACCAAGAATAACTCCATCTTCAATCAGTTCTTTTACATTAACAAATATGGTATCAGGTATCATTGACCAAATTCCTGGATTTGAAATATGCATATCACCAGAAAGATGTGAATCAGCAACGTCTTTTGGTAATACATTTGTGAGTAAATGTTCTGCAAACACTTTCTGACCAGTATTGAAAAGGAGGCCTTCTGCGCCATTATCTACATTATCTAGATTTGTGAGCATTTCTTGAATGTCATATACAGGTAGGCCTAGGCGTGCTAGTTTATTGCGGTATTCCTCATGACCATGTTCTAAAAGAACAGAGTTTACCATTTCTCTGATAAGTGATCCAGTAAGGTAGGTTGTTTGATATTTGTAAATTCTATTTTCAACTTCTTCAGTAATTTTTTGAGCTAATTCCAATGGAAGACTACCTTCACGTACAAGTGATTGAATAATTTTATGGGAATTGAATTCTTCAATTGATTCATGTGATGTTCTAACATACATCTTTCCACTTTCAATAATTGATCGTTCTTCAATTTGTCTTGCCAAGCTTAAGACAAGCTTTCCAAGATTTGTAATTGTATAACGTCTTTCAGATTTGTTTAGGGCTACAAGAGATTGTCTCAATAATTTTCTTAGATGGTATGCGAATTTGCCACTCTCCTTTTTGGATTTGAACCCTGCTAGTGACTTTAATTCAGAATAGGTTAATGGACCTTTGGAGTTTAAAATTCTTAGAATATCTATTCTGTTTGGACTTGCCATTACAGAAAAGATCATTCGTACACGCTTTGATGTAGATTGAAGAATTCCACTTCGCTTTGGCTCTTCTAGCTCTTCATCTAATTCCATACTATTTCACTAAAAAAGGAGTAAATAAGACTTATGACTAGATTATTTTTGGATCAGTTTTCTCATTAAAATAAAATTTAGATATTATTGTAATATTACAAATATACAAAAAAATAAAAAGTTATAAAGATTTTTAGATCTTAGTTTAGTTTTCTTGTACATCCAGAGAAAATTCAGATGTTGATAACTTTTGGCCACATGACGGACACTTTCCATTATATGGATTCATCACATCTTTTATA
The DNA here is from genome assembly GCA_025930495.1 of Nitrososphaeraceae archaeon. Taxonomy (GTDB): domain Archaea; phylum Thermoproteota; class Nitrososphaeria; order Nitrososphaerales; family Nitrosopumilaceae; genus Nitrosarchaeum. Next base: position 18,583 of record JAICOU010000005.1, on the reverse strand, counting down.
GATTTTAGCATTTTCATGTTAGCGATCTTTTCTCCACATTTACCACATGTAATTTCTACAGACATCAAAGTGATCATCTTTACAAAATTATTAAGAAATGATTTTGATTTTTTTTAATAATTCAAACAAATAATTTTACTGTTTTTCGATGATAATGCCACGTTCATCAAAACCAGTGATTTTTGCTCTAGTTCCAACTGGAAGATCTTTAGGAGTCGCTATTCCTGCCATAAATCCAGAAATCCGCAGATTAGTCTTATCAAGCTGTAATACAACAAAGGCATATGGCGTGTATTTTTCAAAGCCTGCTGGCGGAACTGTGATTATAGTATAGGTGGCTACTGAACCTGTACCCTCCAAAATCTCATCTTGGAATCCCTTGCTACCGCAATTTTGGCAGTAGTAAACATTAGAGAGATGCAGATGACCACACTGTGTACATTTGTGGGTAAGGACTTTACCTTCTTTTGCTTTTTCAATAAGTTGTTCTTTTACAGACATTTTATACACTTTGGAATATGTGAACAGCGCAACTAGCTCCAGTTGCACCAAAATTATGAGTTAAGCCAATTTTTGCATTTTTGACAGTTCGTGCTCCAGCTTTGCCAGTTAGTTGATCGAATACTTCTACTACTTGTCCAACACCTGTAGCTCCAATCGGATGTCCTTTTGACTTGAGACCACCTGAGGGATTAATTGAAATGTCAGAATTTAATTTTGTTCTGCCTTCACGAACAGCTTGAACTCCTTTTCCTTTCTCAAAGAATCCTAAATCTTCAGTATCAACAATTTCTGCAATTGTGAAACAATCATGAACTTCTGCAAAATCAATATCTTTTGCAGTGATTCCTGCCATTTTGTAAGCACTCTCAGCTGCAATCTTTGTACTTGGAATTGTAGTCAAATGCTCACGACCTTGTAATGCAGCAGGTGAACCACCTCTGCCAGAACCAATAACTTCAATGTAATCATTACCATTTTCTTTTGCAAATTTTTCAGAGCATAGAATTACAGAACTTGCACCATCAGAGAAAGGACAGCAATCATAAAGTTTTAGTGGACTTGCAACAACTGCTGAATTCATTACATCATCAATTGTGATCTTTTTTTGTAAATGGGCTTTTGGATTTAAAAATCCATTGTCATGATTTTTTACTGCAACTCTAGCAAAGTCTTCTTCTGTTGCATTAAATTCTGTCAGGTATGCTCTTGCCATTGATGCAAATAGTCCAGGAAATGATGCGCCAGCTTGTCCTTCATAGAAGAAATCGGAGCAATATGAAAAGTAAGTTGTTGTCCATTCTGTTCCAGTATGAGTTACTTTTTCAACTCCTGTCACTACAAGGCAATCGTAAAAACCAGCTGCAACATTTGCAAAAGCTTCTCTAAATGCTACGGAGCCACTTCCACAAGCTGACTCTATTGATAATGAGGGTTTATCTGAAATTCCCAGATTACTCATCAAGACAGGTCCAAGGTGAACTTGTTTGTCAGCAATCCCAAAAACATTTGAAATGTATCCCGCTTTGATATCTTTAGGGTCAATTCCTGCACTTTCTATGGCAGCCACTGATGCCTGAGTAGTAATATCGGCTATACTATCAGCTAATTTTCCATATTTCGTGCTACCAGCACCAAGAACACAGACCTTTTCCACTAATGTCGCTGACCAGATTCCCTATAAAAATTGTTTTAGTAAATTCATTACAAAAAATGCCCTCAAAGAAAATAGATCTTCAAATTGTGCAAGCAACAAGACATGTTGTAAAAGCTACAAAGTCAAAAACAGACATTTTCAAAAAAGAGATCATACAATATTTGGACGTTAATGGATACCTATCTTGGTCATCAAAAGAGAGAAAATATATGATTCTTGGAACAAATTCTCCAAAAAATGGACTAGTGGAATGTCCAGAATGTAGATTAGGTCAGTTGATGGTGATCAGATCTAGAACTACTAAAAAGCGATTTATGGGATGTTCAAATTTTTATGGGGGATGTAAGGCATCATCACCACTTTTACAAAAAGCAAAACTCAGAGCAATAAAGATGTCATGTGATGTATGCAAGTGGCCAATGGTAATTTTTCGTTATTCAAGAAAACAGAAATGGACAAAACAATGTTCCAATTTTAATTGTGACAGCAGAAAATCTAAGCCTTCAAAGTAGGATAGATATCGGTTCGTCTATTTTTTAGCAACGGTAAAACTTTACGAATTTGTTTTACATTTTTTAATTCAATGTTAACATATCCAATTCCTTGTTTCTTTTTCATGTCAAGTAAAATTTTTCCATATGGATCAACTACAATACTTCTTCCACAGTAAATATTTCCTACTTGATCTGGTGCTATTACATAGCAACCATTTTCAATTGCTCGTGTTTTGTTAAATGTTATCCAATGCTCTTCTTTCATGTTACCTTTTACCCATGCTGACGGTACAATCAAAACTTCAGAACCTGCAACAGCTAATGATCTTGACATCTCTGGAAATCTCAAATCATAACAAATCATCATTCCTATTTTTCCAATTGAAGTCTTTACGGGTTTTGCAATCTTTGATCCTCGTACCATTTTATTTGATTCTCTGAATCCCAAGGCATCGTAGAGATGAATTTTCCTATATGTTGAGATTACTTTGCCTGATTTATCAATAACAAACGAAGTGTCATGTACTCGATTTTTTTTTGTGCTTTTTTCATAAAATGATCCTACAACTTGGATGTGGTTTTCTTTAGCTGTCTTTGCAATAGTATTTACAAAGTTTCCATTAATTGTTTCAGCGAGGTTTGCAAGTTGTTTTGATGTTTGCGATGAATTTGTATAAAACATCATAAATTCTGGAAATGCAACAAGTGTTGCTTTTTTTTCTGCTGCTTTTGAAATATAGTTGATAATTTTTTTTAGATTAATTCCTTTATCAGTAGAAGCTTTGAATTGTACAACTGCAACTTTCATAAAATTTGTAGTTACACATGAGAATAAAAGGATAAAGTGGTACAAACATGAAATGTACCATTTTGTTATTATGTAAATTGGTTGCAATCAATGTAACCGACTATAATGTGTGTATGTCTATCCCTCTGACTGGAAGGGAATATTCCAGTCTTTCTTTTTAAAAAATAATTAAAGTTGGTTTCCTGCTAGAAACCAATTTTCTTTTGGATTATCCTCAAAAACTACAATCACATGAGATTCTTTTGTTTTAAGAATCTCTACGGCTGATTTTGTGATTGCTTTTGCATATTCATCTTTTTGTTGTTGAGTTCTTCCGGGATACATTGATACTGTAATCAACGGCATGATTAGTTTGAAAAAGTTTCATTGATTTATTCTTTAGACTTAGGCCTTGTATCCGTATCTTGTTCCATAAGTAAACTCAGAGCTATGTGTTTTCTTGTATAGATAACCTGTGGCAAGTCCCACGACAAAGCCACCAATATGAGCAAGATAGGCAACGCCACCTCCTGCAACACCAAATCCACCTATGAAAAATGGAAGTAAGTTTTGGAAAACAAGCCAAAATGGCAAAAACCATCTTGCTTGAATGTGCATCATTCTCATAAAGAATCCCATCATCATAACAGTCTGAATTTTAGCTCTTGGAAAAATTACAAGATATGCACCAAGTATTCCAGATATTGCACCGGATGCACCTACTGCTGGAATCACACTTGAAGGATCACCAAGTATGTGGATCAAGCCTGCGCTTATTCCCCATATCAGATAAATTGCTAGATATTTTATTTTACCAAACTTTAGCTCGATATTATCACCAAATATCCACAAAAACAACATGTTACCACCAAGATGCATTGCACCGCCATGCAAGAAAATAGAACTTAGAAGAGAAACGTATGGTTCAGCAGGACATGCAACTCGTAATGGACCCTCACCAAAATCTATGTTCGATACAGATCCGCCTGTAACACAGTTTGGTACTGCGCCCCAATTATAAAATAATGAAAATGCATTTTGATTTGTAAATTCTATAAATTGTCCAGTATATGCAATTTCAATAAGAAATACCATAGCATTAATTGCAATTAAAGCATAAGTTACTTTTGGTTTGTATCCTGGAGGATGTGGATTTTCATCTCGTAATGGTAACATTAGATATTAAGATTAATTGAAGTTCGTATAATAAGATTTATCGTATCAAGTAAATTAAATTATAATTATTTTTCGTTTCACAAGATTTTCAATCATGTTTAGAAAATCATCATCTGAAATTTTATCTTCAGACCACCAAGATGCAGTTATTTTAATCCATGACGGTAGTTTCCAATTTGATTGAGCAGTCATTTCTTTTGATGTTACTACAACAATTCCTTTTTCAAACAAGAAATCTATCCCTTCAAGAAATTCTGAATCAGATATTTGATCTGTAGACCACCAATTTGCATTTGTCTTTACCCATTGTGGAATTTTAGAGGTTTCAGGAGGTAAGCCTTTGTCAAAACCAGTAATCTTTAGAATTCCTTGTGATGTTGGCTCTACAGTAAATGCAACATGCCAAAACCCAGTATCATCTATACTTTGAATAAATTTTACAGGTTCATCATTTAGAGTGACATCAAATTTTTCTTTACCTGAAATTTGTGGAAATTCAAAGTTTGCATAAGTCTCAAGTGGGTAACTATTGTATCCACGTATTGTAAGAGTTGTTCCCTCTTCATTGAATTTAGCAGCAGAATACCACGCACCAGAATCATATCTAAAATCAAAATCGCCTCCATTTTTCTTTGTGGTAACTGGAACAACAGTACTATCCACAGGGGCAAAGCAGCTATAGAAAAAAACATCATCAGTTATTGAAGGATCAGGATACATTGAAAATTCTAGAATTTGATCAGGTTCTATTTTATCAATATATTCAATATTGTGAACAATATCAAGTACTGTTCCATTACCATGAGCTATTGCGAGAATTTTTGGGTTGAAGACGGTTTGGTTTCCATTATTATGGATTCTCCCTGTAACATGACCGTCATCATGTTTGATTAGCGTTTTATCATAAAGAATCTCAATTGATATTGGATCTTTTTGTGTTTTTACAAATTTGAGTTCAGCTTCTAGTAAGATAGGAGCATTTCCTGTAACTTCAGGAAATTTTATCTTAAATGGAATATCTGTTCTTGGTGGAATTGGAACATGCAATATTGTTTTGGTAAATGTATTTTCTCCATCAATTACAGAAATTAAAATGGTTGGGATTACTGCATAATCGTTTTGGTTTTTTACATTGCCTCCAACTGTATATACACCTTCATAATCAAAATATCCAAGATATTCTTGTGGTGGTATGAAAACTTCAGCAAATGTAAATTGAGAAATAAGTAATGTAGTAAACATGAATCCAATTACAATAAATATTATTTTTGATTGTAATAGACTAAAAAGAGTTGATGATATTTTCAAACCTGAAAGTTGTTTCTCAATGTTGATAGAGAGAATGGTAGTCAAGTCCATTTGTTTGGATCTTTTTTCCAAATTTGTTTACCATCAATAGTTACTTGATCTTTTTCTTCAAAGACAGTATGCCATTTTCCATTATGAGGAAAAATTTTATTCATTTCTTCTACTTTTACATTAGTTGGTGCTTTGTTCATTAAAGCTCCCCATCTCATGTTAGGTACCTTTGGAAGAATATCGTTAATGTCTTTCATATTTTATCACAGATCAGTAAAATTATTTCTCAATTTTCATTATACCTTCTTTGATCAAATATTGTATGCCTTGAACAAAAGAATTATCATCAATTGAGCCATCTGCCCACCATCCTGCATTATTTTTAATCCAAGATGGGATTTGATTTGTTACTGAACCTGAACCGATATCAAATGATGTACTAGATATTCCAGAAAATGTTTGTAAATTATCTAATCCATGACTGAAAATTGCTAAGGTCATCTTGTATTTACCTGTAGATTTGAAATTAAATTCTGGTTTGTCAATACCTTCTGTAACAAGTATACCAGGTGAATTAGGATCAGTGTTTTTTGATTCATAAATTATAGTTCCTGAAGAATCTTCTATTCTGTAACCATACGTGGTCCATTTTAGCAATTTGCTGTCTTTATCAAAAAAAGTTATTTCAAATGGTATTTTTTCACCTGAAACCAATTTAGAGTCATATTGTACTCTAGCAAATGCGCCACTATCAAATTTAATGTCAAATGAATTTTTTTCTGTAGTCAATCCACTATCTGGAGATAGACTAAATTCCATTGTTTCTGTTGCAGGTTTGAGAGTTTTTGCAATATCTAAAATATTTTCTTTACTTAACAGAAAGTGAAGAATTAACGTATCATCCATAGAGTATGGATCAGCAATTAACATTCTTCCGGTAATAGGAAATCCGTTTACAGTTGCTTTGTATGTTCCGGCTTGTGAAAATTCTTTAAACAAAGTTGGAAAATGAATTTCTTGGTGAACAAAAACATTTTGTGTTTCTAGTCTTGATGTATCCCAGTTAAATGGCATTGAAAATGAGACTGTCTTTTTGGTTTCATCATAATTAAAATTATTTATTTTATCATAATATGAGGTAACAGACAAATCATAAGATTTGCCTCCAGTGGAAATCATTTGATTAAAAATATCTCCAACACTAAGCCAAGAATCAAATCTTGGGGCTTCTGATGGAACAAATATAATTCTGTCATTATCTATTCCAAAAATTTCTATTTCAAAGTGGTACAATCCTGCATCAAGTAGGATCGGAGCCCTTACAGTGATTTTATCATTTACTGAAGTCCATCCTCCTTGAAATGGTTCTTCATCACCGTATACAACAACGTCATTTACATCTAGATCTTCAGATTGAATTTTAATTATTAAATTGCCAGAATGTGTATGAAACAAATCTCTCATCAAAAGTTTTCCTTCTTTGTCAACTGACACAAGAAATGATGTGTGTTGGATTGTTTGCCCTGTTTTGGCATCAAAAAGGCGTAATTCTAAAAATTTGTCACCAGCTGTATCTTTGGTAAGTATGGGTGGACTGATTTTGATAAATAGACTGGCATCTCTGTCACCTACGCTTGCTGGTGGAAGATTTTCTTGTGTTAATCCATCACCATAAACGTATAAAGGAATTTGTGAAATCATTAACAGAACTATAGAAAAAATCAAAATTTTAGAATTATTCATAATATTACCTAATTTGGATACCTATGGCTTAACAATTTAAAAATATCTCTATTTTTCATCTTGCGGATACACTTGTGGTTTTACTACACTTAGAGAAATTGCATGATCATCTATCATAGAACCAACTCCTATTGAGACATTTTTTATCCTAATCTCCATTTTATCAAATTCATTTTCAGAAATATCATATGTTGAAGATAAAATTTCTTTTATTTTTCTTTCCGTATCAGAGATCACATTTAGTTTTGATTCCAGTGTAACATCCAATGTAGTTTTGATCATATGTTTTGGAATTTTACCAGTTTCATCATTAATTATATAAAATGATATTTTTTCAAGAACTACTTCATGTGGTAATGTATCTAAGGCATTTGCAGTAAAGAAAACCTGAACGTCTAACAAGTTTATGTCATCTGATGAATACTGAATTACAGCATTTGGATTAGCAGGATTATAATTTTGTGGGATTGTAACAAATACAAATCCTCCTACATGAGAAGTATTATTTTCTAAGCCTATTACTTTTTTAATATCCCTACAATCAAGTCCTGTTGATTTTTGATGATCTAGTGTCATTAAAGTTGAATGAGATGTTGGTCCATCATTTACAGATACAGTCCATAAGAAAGATAGTTTAGATAATTGTTTGTTAGTAATACTGATATCAGTATTATAATGTCCTGGTCGTAATGGACCATTACCGTCTATAATAGAACCGCATACAAATTTTGCTACATATGTTATGTCCTTATTACTATGATCAGAAACTGCTTTATCTTCGGCAAAAACTGTATCCAGATAAATTGGAGAAATAGCGAGAAAGCTAATAGTGAAAATTAAAATTGCATAATTGTAGATAGAAAAACGGTTCAAGATATAATGTAAGATGATATTATTTGGTTATTAATCTCTGTTACTATTGTATAAAAATGAAATTAAATAGTTGTTTTAGATTTAGTAAGCGTGTAATTTTTATTCATGGTCTCAAAAAAGAGAATTTGTGAGATTTCTAATCGCATTATTCTTAATACCATTATTGATTACTCCAGCATTTGCACAAACAAATTCACAGACTTTACCTACAGAGAAAGGAACACTGGATGTCAAACTATCATATGATAAAATTATTCCAGGACAACAAACTAAACTAAATATTGATTTTATCAATCCTCAAACAAAAAAAATACAAGAGCACATAGATTATATAATAACAGTTTCAAAAGATGGCGAATCTATATTTGGACCAATACCACTTACTCATACTTCAATAGGTTCAGTAAAAATTCCAGTTCCATTTGTTGATGAAGGAGTTTATTCTGTAGAATTTGGAATCGAGGGAATATTATTCCAACCAATTCCTTTAGAAAAGGTTTCATTTGATGTTGCAGTTGGAGAATCTTATGCGCAACCTACAGAAATCCCTAAAGATAATAATGATAATGGTTGTCTAATTGCTACTGCAACATTTGGTTCAGAATTATCCCCTCAAGTACAACAACTCAGAGAATTAAGAGACAATACGATTCTAAATACAAAATCTGGAATGGCATTCATGACAACATTTAATCAATTTTATTATTCATTTTCACCAACAGTTGCAGACTTTGAAAGAGAACATCCAATTTTCAAAGAAGCTGTTAAAATAACACTAACACCAATGCTGACATCACTATCCATACTAAATCATGTCAATATTGACTCAGAACAAGAAATGCTAAGTTATGGAATCTCTATAGTTTTACTAAATATTGGAATGTATATTGGGATTCCTATATTTGGAATTCTAAAAATATATCAGTTTAAAAGAAAATAGAGTTCACAATATGGAATTTCCAGTCAGGTTTTTATTTATGCCAATAAGTACTTGAGTCAATGAAGACTATAAGCTCTCTCTTCGTATTATTTGCCATTGTAGCAGGATTAGTTGCAATTACACCAGCTGCATTTGCAGATCATAGCGAAGTTACAGTTATTCCAGCATCAGGATCTGGTGCACCAGGATGTGAAGAAACAGCAGAAGGATGTTACATTCCAAAAGAAGCAACTGTAGATGTTGGTGGAAAAGTAATATTTTCTAACACAGATACTGCTGCACATACATTTACTTCAGGTGCTGCAACAGATGAGACACCAGGTGAAGTGTTTAATTCCAGCTTAGTAATGGCTGGAAGTTCATATGAATGGACACCAACAACCGTAGGTGAAGTCCCATACTTTTGTATGGTTCATCCATGGATGGTAGGATTAATTGTAGTGCAAGAAGCAGGAACAGAAGATGACGGTGAAGAAATACACACAGATGCAACAGCATCTGGAATGTTATCTGATGGCACAAAAGTTTCAATTATGACTTCCGCACCAACTTCAGGTGAAAAAATGGAAATCACAGTTGACTTTGAAGATTCAGAACATGCAAACTATGACGTCATGGTAACACAAAATGGTGCAGAAGTACTAAATGATATGGCTGCACATGCTCATGAGGGAGAAGGTATGCATGAAACAGCACCACTTAGCTCATCAGATCCAGTAGAGATCACCATTACCTTCCAAGGTTATGGAATAAATGATCCAAAAACAGGACCTATCGGTGAACAAGTAGTATTCTCAAACATTGTTCCAGAATTTGGAACAGTTGCAATGATGATACTAGCTGTTGCAATCATAAGCATTGTTGCCGTTACTGCAAAATCTAAAGTAATTCCAAGATTTTAGGAATTAACTTTTTTCTATTTTCTTTTTATTAAAGCAACTATTGCCAAGATTATTGCAGCTGCTGCAATAGATAATCCAAAAATTGCAAAGTCATATGCTGCACCACCGCTAACATTTTCTGAACCGTCTTTCATAGAGGAAACTTCTCTTTGTAATGATGAAATTGCATTTTTGAGTGCAGTTACATCTTGATCTGATGAGGATCCAATAGTTTGAGGAAAGTCCAAGATTGCAGTACTTTCTACGTCTTCAACTGGAATTTGCACATCAATTGTAACTCCATTAATTTCTCCTTTCAAATCCATGATATACGTTCCAGTTTTTGTTGGGATGACAGGTGAGAAATAGTATCCTATTTTTGGATCTGAGTTGATATCAATTTTTTTAGAAATGCCGCCAAATAAGGCAGTAGCTTCTACATTTTTGAATGCATTTGTAACTCCTGTGTATGAATTTGGAGTATCTCCAGGTTCAGTTATTTTAAAAACAAAATCATTTCGTATACCTACAACTGGGGGTTCAAGTCCCCAACCTACTTCAATTTTGTAAGGCTCTACCTCAACTGTAGTATGAGCAAAAGCTTGAGATGTAAATCCAACAGAAAGTAACAATCCAATTAATCCCAAAATAGCAACTTTCATGACTGTTATTTTATTGTCACATGTTATTATCTTTACGTGAATTGGTACAAACTTCGAATTAAATGAAAACTGTTTAAATTGTCAAACATAATCTGAAAAGTAAATGAGTAAATTTCTAATTATTTCACTGCTCATTTTATCAATATACATTCCATATGCTGCAGCTCATCCATTTACTATGGAGACTAGTCCAAATTCGGTATCAAATGCACAAGTGGGAATTACAGAGATTATTGTTCATTTTTCTGAACCAATTGAAATTGATTTTAGCTCTCTTAAGGTATTAGATAGTAATGGAGAACAAATCGATAATAAAGATTCCAAATATTTTGATGATGATAATTCCCTAATTGTAACTACACCACCATTAGAAGATGGGGTTTATACTGTAACTAGTAAAGTTCTATCAAAAATTGATGGACATTTAGTGGATAGTGCATTTATTTTTGCAGTAGGTAATATCAAAATTGATGTTGGTGTAAGTCACAACCAAAATGTTTCTGAGCTAGTATTTTTGCCTGAAGCAGGAGCAAGATTTCCAGGAATTGTTGGTCAAACCATTATTTTAGGTGTTGTAATTGCTTCAATACTAATCTGGGGAACTCAAAGTAAACAATTAATCAGAAAAGAACTAGATAAACTGGAATCTTTTCATCATGGAAAGTTCATGACAATTACAGGTATTGGACTAGTACTTGTTTTTGCATCAAATATTTTGATGTTAGTAGTACAAACCATAAGATTAGAAACTTCAGTTTTGAATGTAATTCAAACTAATTTTGGAAATATGTGGTTAATTAGAATGGCAATCACAATCATTCTTCTTGGTTTGTGGTTTGGTATGGATAGGAAAAAGAATCTGTCTATAAAAAATAAAATTCCAATGCTTGCAGCTATGCTTGGATTAATTGGAACTTCAAGTTTGATTGGACACGGTGCAGCCAGTGGAGAAACACCTGCAGTTATTCTAGATTATATTCACAATTTTGTGGCTGCAGTTTGGATTGGAGGTATAATTTACTTTGTATTTACATTATTACCCACGTTTTCTCAGTTGGAGGAAGCAAAACGGGAGAAGATGACCCTTGTTTTAATTCCAAGATTTTCAACTATGTTTATCGTTGCAATAGGAATTGTAATAATTACTGGACCAACATTGATGTGGCTTTTGGAAAGTGATGTAGGTTTGATCACTGAATCAATATATGGAAAATTAATTCTTGTAAAAATTTTAATTGCGGCAATTCTGGTTGGATTTGGGGGATATTTCCAGTTTAAAATTCAAGAAAAGGCTGAAAAAGATTTGCAATCAGGCTCTATTGCAGTATATAAGAAACTAAAAAGATCATTGAAATTTGATGTAATGTTAGGAATTACTCTTTTAGGTGTTGTTGCATTACTTGCTAATGGAACATTGCCTGCTGGAGAAATCAAACAAGCCGATGCTCAAAAAATTTCATATGGTTTTAGTACAATAGAATTTTCAGAAAATACAAAATTCAACATAGACATAACACCATTTTCTAGCGGCGCAAACACAATTCTAGTCAAAGTTAGTGATTTTGAAAATAAACCGTTAAATGATTCCAATGAAATTAAAGTAAAGATTTCCAATCCTCAGAAAAATATTTCTCCAATAGAAATTCCCATGAAAATTATAAAACAAGAAGAAGACAGACCAGTTGAATTTCAAGGAGAGTTAACATTTGGATTTTCAGGCCAGTGGCAAATGGAAATAGAGACTCAAAGAAAACAGAGCGTAAATGAATCAATTTTTATGAATTTACTAGTTAAACCAAGATTAACAGATCTTAAAACAGAAATCATAGAATATGAGTTACCTGAATCTTCAAAACCTCTTTATCCTTTGTATGATGGAAAGAATTCAATTTGGGTAAGTGATCCATCTTCTCCAAGATTATGGCAGTTCTCACTTGATACACAAGAATTTACCTCATATTCATTTGATGGATTAACTACCATGCTACTTACACAAGATAATCAAGGGAAAATTTGGTTTACTGATACGCCAAGAAATCAGATAGGATATTTTGATCCTAGTGATCAGCAGATCATCACAAAAACTTTACCAAAAATAGATCCTGTAATTTATGAAAATATAGCTACTTTCATACAAGCTGATTTTGATGGAAATATTTGGATTGCAATTACTAACAAAGATGTAATTTTGAAATATCAACCAGAATTTGATACATTTGAAGAGATCAAGATGCCTGTAAGAGAATCACTACCATTTGCCTTGACAATTGATGATGAGGGGAAAATTTGGTTTACTGAATCAGCCTCTGGCAAAATAGGATTTATCAATCCAAAAAATAACGATATTTCAGAATTTACACCGGAAAAGCCTCTTGCGTCACCAGAGGCCCTAATTTTTGACGATGAGGGAAATTTGTGGATTGCAGAACATACAGGTACAGCAATTACTAAATTCAACCCAATTCTTGAAACATTTGAGAGAATTACAGTACCAGATCAAGAGGCATTACCTTATGGGATGTCATTTGATAGATATGGAAATATCTGGATTCTGCAACATACCATAGACAAGATTGCTGCATATGATCCATATAACAAAAATTTGAACGAAGTTCCAATTCCGACTGCAACATCATTTGCACAATTTTCAACGTCAGATGACAAAGATAATGTGTGGTTTGTTGAACAACAAGGAAACAAATTAGCAATGATAAAGATCACAGAAATTCCAGTAACAGTATCTCAAATACCAGATGCAGATGATTTTCAACTAAAATATACCGAGATTGTATCGCCATTAATTGCAATGGGCATAATTGCAACATCGTTATTTTTTGTCAAAAGTCTAAAAGATAAAAGAAGATTAAATGAATTAATTATGTCGTGATAATAGTCCAGCAGACTTTATTCCTATTGTGCATCCAAATATTCCAATTGCAATTAACACAATTGTTCCTGCTGGTGTTATATCAAAAATATATGAGACTAGGATTCCTGCAACTACAGAAAATATAGAAAAGCTCATTGAAATTATTACAGTTTGTTTGAAACCCTTTCCATACATTATTGCAGTTACATTTGGAATTACAAATAGTGCAGAAATTAGTAAAACACCAACTAACTGGATTGAAGTTACAACAGTAATTCCTGCCATAAAGACAATAAGATAATTGATTTTTTCAACTGGAATACCACTAACTTTGGCTTGTTCTTCGTTGAATGTAGAGTAAAGAAGTTGGCGATATAGTAAAAGAATTACAATTAGAATAATTCCAGTCAACGATAAAATCAAAATTGTATCATTAACGCTAACAAGTAGGATACTTCCAAAAAGAAAGCTGAAAATATCAAGAGTGAATCCTCCAGATAATCCAATGATTACGAGACCTAAGGCAATTCCTGATGATAAAAGAACTGCTATAGAGGCATCTCCAGATATGTTGAATCTATCTTTAATTCGTGTCATAATTAGTGCACTAATTATTGAAACACCATATGCAGTCCAAAGTGGATATATTCCTGCCATCAAACCTAATGCAATTCCACCAAATGATGAGTGAGCAATAGCGTCACCAAATAATGAATAGCGTCTTAAGACTAGGAAAAGACCTACTACTGAACATAAAATGGCAATTGCAATACCTGAGATAATTGCTCTGTGCATAAAACTAAAAGTAAAAATTTCAAAAGCCATTTCTAATGATGATGCATGTGTTCCTGCATTGAAGCTTCAGAATATTGTTTTACAAGCTCATCATTTTCAAAGAAATCATCAGATTCTCCATGAAAGAAAAGCGTTCTATTAAGACAAGCTACGTGATTTGCTAATTTGTTTACAGCATCTAGATCATGTGAAGACCAAATTATTGTAATATTTTGTTTGGAGTTTAGCTCTTTTAAAATACTGTAAAAAAGATCTATACTTTGTTGATCAATACCTGTAACAGGTTCATCTAAAATCAAAACTTTGGGATTGTTAACTAATGCTTTTGCAATAAATACACGTTGTTGTTGTCCACCAGATAATTCACCTATTCTTCTTTCACTTAGCTCATGTATCCAAAGTTGCTGCAGAATTTCATCAACTTTATTTTCATCTGATTCTTTTTGTAATCCCATTTTAACAACATCATTAACTGTTGCAGGAAAGTTTTTCTCAAAGATTGGTTTCTGTGGTACATAACCAATCTCTTTAAGATAGTTTTTTGATTTTCTAATATCAGTACCAAAAAATTTGATTGTACCGTTGTATTTTGTATTAAGATTAAGCATTGAAGCGAAAAGTGTAGATTTTCCTGCTCCATTAGGGCCAATTATGCCTAAAAAGTCACCTTGGTTAACCGTGAAACTAACATCGTCTATAGCTTTTACATCAGGATATTCAATTGTAAGATGATCAATTTCAACAACCTTCAACATAATGCCTCCTTTAGATGATTCAGATTCTCAGTCATTCTAGAAATGTAAGTTCCATCATCACCAATTTCTAATGGAGATAAAACTAGTATTTTTCCTCCAATTTCATTTGCAATCACTTGAGAAGTTTTAGGATCAGCCATTTCTTCAGTAAAAATAACTTTGAGATTAAGCTGTTTGGCTTTATTAATTACATTTTCTAAAGTCATGGCAGTAGGTTCTGCATGTGATGCAGATGAGGAAATTATAGTGTGTTGGGTAAGATCATATTCATCCGCAAAATATGAAAAGGCACGATGAAATGCAATGAAATCATGATTACAACCAGATAATTCGTTATGAATTTTTGAATCAAGTAAATCTAATTCAGATATATAATTTGCAGCATTTTCTTGAAAATATTGTCGATTTTCAGGATCTGAATTAGAAAATGCATTTGCAATATTTTGGACTTGAATTTTTGCAAAAACAGGATTTAACCAAATATGAGGGTCTCCAGATTCATCAACATGTTCTTCATACACTGAAGATTCTTCATCCATATTTTTTATAATAATTCCATTACTTGTATCAACTACCACTCCTTGGTAATTCATTTCATTTAATTTATCAACCCAACTTTCAAATCCAATTCCATTAATTACGATAAGATCAGATTTTTGCATTTGCTGCACATCTTTTATTGTTGGTTCCCAATCATGTGGTTCAATTCCAACTGGAACTAACAATTTTACATCAGCTTTTTCTTTACCAACAATTTGTGAAAATTCATGTAGTGGGTAAAATGATGCCATAACCTGTAATTTTGATTCGTTTGTTTTCTTGACTTGGTTCGAATCACTTGAAAAAACAGCAAATGAGGTTAGGGGAATTGTAATTACAATTGTAATTATTGCTAGTTTTACTTGGTTATTCACGCATAATTTTGATATGAGTTATTAATAACTTTATAAAATATTAATAACTTTAATTGCTAAACTTATAAGATAATTAATAACAATTATCATTTATGCCAATAGTTTCAATTTCATTGAATCAAGAGATTTTATCAGAATTAGACAAGTTGCAAAAAACTATGGGCTTTTCGGGTAGGTCTGAAGCAATAAGGGCAGGAATCAGAACTTTTGTTTCGGAAGAAAAACAAAAATCTCAATTAACAGGAAATGTTCATGCGATTCTTTTAGTTGTTCATAATGATGAATTTGATCATGTTGTATCTGGAATAAAACATAATTTTGAAGATCTGATCACAACACATCTCCACAGTAAAATTGAGGGAGAGAAGTGTATGGAATTATTTGTAATTGATGGTGATGCAGAAAGAGTATCAACTATTACAAAAGATTTTCAAGTAAATAAAAACATGGATACTGTAAAATTAGTAACATTATAAAATCAATTAGAAATTAGATTTTTTGAAAAGCGATTTCTTGATGCCAAAACAACTACCAATAATGTAGAAGATAGGATCATTATTGTAATAGCTCCAAATTCAGGAACAACAACAATTCCAAAATCAGTTTCTTGACCTGTATTTCTAATGTTATCTAATCTAATAATTGTAGGACCTGTTTGATCTTCAGCAAATTCGTATCGTTCAAATTCTCCACCAACTTGTGCCGTTCCAGTTGTTCTATGAATTTCCTTACCATTTTGTATAATTACAAAAGTATAATCAGAATTACGCAGTGGTTCTCCAGTTTTACCATCTCTGATTGTAAAGATAAAATTTGTATTTTGTCCAGGTACAATTTCTATTGGATCCCATGAAAGATTTACTTGAAAGTCTTCACTTTTTGTAAATGCAGTTAATGGAAATCCTATAGTTTCAGATCTAGAAAGAGTAAAAGTAATTGTATCAGGTAATGATTCTCCAGATTTTTGCAGTTGATTCCTTATGAATCTGAGATGATCCTGCAACAAAACAAAATGAACTATTCTTTCATCATCTTCAGTGTAATCATCGATTGTAACTGATGCTTTAAACAAGTCAATTCCATTTGCTTTACCTGTATAACTTGGAGATAAAAATTCGGCAAAATCCTTAGGAAAATGTACCTCTTCATGCACTACTGGAATGTGAGATATTTGTGTTTCACTCCAATCAAAAGGCATCTCAAATGTCACTTGTTTAGCAATAGGATCATACTCAAAATTAGAGATATTATCAAAGTATGATTTTATTTTAAACTGAACATCCTGATTTTTGGTATCTTTTTGTAGAAATTCTGTGCTATCTGCAATACTTAGATCTGCATTGTAAACACTAGAATTTTCAATTATGTTTGTTGGTTCATCAATTGTTCTTACCTCGATTTCAAAATTATATAGTCCACCTGAATTGAAAATAGGGCCAGAAATCATTATTGGGTCAGATGCTGTTCCATGCCATGCACCTAACAAAGAATCCTGTTCTCCATGAATTGTAATCTCACCTTCTTGTGTAGGATTTACTTTTATTGGGAGAACTCCATCAGATGTGAAAAAATTGTTTCTAAATATCATTTTATTTTCATGAAATAAACCAATTAGAAATGTAACGTTTTTTGCATTTTCTTTTGTCTCATCTTCAGTTGCTGTAATTGTAATTTGTTTTTCACTGGTTTGCTCAAAAGACATTGGGAGTTCAACTGAAATCGAAATTTTCTTTCCTTGTACATCAACTGAATTAATAGTATCAATTCCTAAGCCATGTCCATAAACGCTAGATATTGGAAATAGTAAAGATATAGCTATTGCAAATATTCCAAATTTTGATAATAACAATATAGTTCTAGACATATTGGGGTTATTTTACTGTCAGTAATTCTTGAACTTTTTGAATCAAATCATCCATGGTATTAGCTTCCAGTATTGGTTGTAATTCATTTGGATCTTTAGCTCCAAGAGCAGATAAAGAATAGACATAATCAATTGTAGGCATGTCTGTAATAAGATAGTATTTTTCTAAAACATGATCTAATGCGTGGAGTTCAACAATTTCTGGTAATGCTTGTCTGATAATTTTATTTTTCCACATAACTACTAGTTTTTCCCATTTATCTAACGGTACATTTTCATCAATTTCAGGAATGAGTTCAACCTCAGCACGAATGTACATTTTTTCTCCAACTCCTGATTTTTCATGTAACTCCGAAATGCTCTGATGGCCTTTTACAGTATATGGATCATAATCAGAGGGTTGTTCTAATGATGGTGGAATTATTTTATTGATTTTGAATTTATTGCGACCAACAGTTTCAATATGTAACTGCATTCCATCTAATTCAACATCAGTGCATTTGATTATCTTTGCAATTGTGCCTATTGATTTTGGTGCAGTCCAACCACTAATCAAATTATTTGCATCAATTAGACATACACCGAATTGACCATCACCTAGCATACAGTCATCAACTAATTGCTTGTATCGTGGTTCAAAAATTCTGAGCGGTAGTTCCTGTCTAGGAAACAATACTAAATCTAGAGGAAAAATTGGTAGAATTTTTGTTTGTGTCAAACTGTTGTTATTTGATATGTCTTTAGATATATGGAATACGCAATCAATTTTAAGGAAAAATTAAATTTTAAAATTTAGAATCCATTTTCGTTGAGAATTAAGCCTAATAATGCAGCTCGTGTGTGCTTTCCATATTCAGCTTGCTCAAAATATTTT